>NZ_JAJDMJ010000228.1:0-205 GCF_020593585.1 Blautia sp. DFI.6.71 | reverse complement strand
TCTACAGGTATAGAATTTACTCTTGCAAGGTAGAATTTAAAAATTCATTTAACCCAAATTTAACCACGCGCAAATTTTTTACTCAAAGAAAGAACACATGTTTACTTCTGGCACTATATGTGCTAAAATATAGACATGGGTAATAGAAAAACTTAAATGAAAAACTAAATTCCGGTTTTGGACCAAATGCAAGAGTAAATTCTAT
>NZ_JAJDMJ010000227.1:0-207 GCF_020593585.1 Blautia sp. DFI.6.71 | reverse complement strand
CTTACCTTGCCGCCCTGTCCGACTTCCATTCTGTTAAGGCTCACCATAAGGCCTACGATTGTAACATCTGCAGCTCCTCTTACCTTTGGAACTGTCTCCTCCATTGATTTGCCGGATGTGGTGACATCCTCTATCATGACTACTCTGTCGCCATCCTTAAGCTTGCTTCCAAGGAAGCCTCCCTTGTCTGCACCGTGATCCTTTGCC
>NZ_JAJDMJ010000226.1:0-208 GCF_020593585.1 Blautia sp. DFI.6.71 | reverse complement strand
AACAAAAGAGTGGTAAGGCCTCGTTAAAGGACAAGGACCTGAGCGGAAGTGTATCGTACAGTAGACGGAGTATACTAGTATAGTCTATAGTCCGTGGAATTCTAAGTGCCAGCTTTATAATGTCATTCTCCTTACTACAGACCCGCCTGAAAGTAGACACATCATCATCAGTAAGCTTTGACAAAAAGCATTGAGTAGCTAACTCTTC
>NZ_JAJDMJ010000225.1:0-213 GCF_020593585.1 Blautia sp. DFI.6.71 | reverse complement strand
TAGCAAATTTTTTCAGTACTGTAAAGTATTGTTACTAACCGGATACAGCACTAGGACATATCCCCAAAAATTATTTGTTGTCACAGCAATTCCTAAAGGTATTATTGCAATCCCCAATAACTCAATCTTAATTCCTTTCATCGCAAATACCTTCGTTACAAACTTGAATTTGGAGTGTGCTTTATAAATTTTTTCCGATTCCCTCAAGTTCGT
>NZ_JAJDMJ010000224.1:0-214 GCF_020593585.1 Blautia sp. DFI.6.71 | reverse complement strand
AATAAAAATAATCCATCCTAAAGGAGATATATAAATAAATTTACTATTATTAATATTATAAAGATTAATAATTTTTATTGTTAATAACATTTTATATTTTATATTTTATTAAGATGTAAATCCAAAAGGAGAAAATTAATTATATAATATATATACATATATATATTATATAATATTTATATTATTATTAACTTCCTATATACTATACTATTAT
>NZ_JAJDMJ010000223.1:0-214 GCF_020593585.1 Blautia sp. DFI.6.71 | reverse complement strand
CGAGTATAACCACCACTATTACAGCTACCAAAAATGGACATGTCTACACAAAGACCGTCACCCAGGACGCTACTTTCGTATGGACTGGTGAGGGTGAGCGTACTCCTGCCTCAACCGTTGCTACTGTCGAAACAGCTGCTTCTCCAGTAACATCTGTTGCTGAACCTTCTGCCTCTGCTCAGGGCACCTCTGCTGATGAAGGGTCTGGTTCGAG
>NZ_JAJDMJ010000222.1:0-215 GCF_020593585.1 Blautia sp. DFI.6.71 | reverse complement strand
GGTTTTCGCGGTTTTTATAAACAAAACTTTCGTTACGAAATCGAGCAATCACCCCAGCTGCGTATTTGGAAATTCGGGAAAAAGTAGAGCAACGCGAGTTGCATTTTTTACACCATAATGCATGATTAACTTCGAGAAGGGATTAAGGCTAATTTCACTAGTATGTTTCAAAAACCTCATTCTGTCCATTGAATGCCTTATAAAACAGCTATAGA
>NZ_JAJDMJ010000024.1:0-55608 GCF_020593585.1 Blautia sp. DFI.6.71 | reverse complement strand
ATTCTATTCCTCCTGTGATGGAAACCTTAAAAATATCAGTAGCTACCTGTTCTTCTGCTTTCGGAAAAACCTGAATTATCGTATTTTCCCCCGGCATAACAACTCCCGTGTCTTCGTCAATATAGAACCATGCCCTGAAATGTTCCGTATCCTCAAAATCAACTGTGACAGGTTTTTGCCCATTGTTGCATATTGTAATCAACCGTGATGGGCACATCAACATATCCGGCTCTGGTTCTACATCATCCCATGAATCGTACTCTTCCTGAGTAATTGTGAGAAATCTCGTACCACTATTTGGTACACAGTTAACCTCGTAATCCTCCTCTGATTCCCCACGAACGAGAACCCGTATCCTGCACTCTGCCTGAATTCCTTCTTCTGTTTCCATGACAAAAGTTTCTTCATGAATCCCCTGAGAAAGATTTGGCTTTACATAAATATCCACTGCAACAGCTTCTCCGGGCTTAACCTTATTCCCAACTTTCATCGGAAGTCTTCCCTCATATAATAATGGATGCTCTAAATGTTCAAGTCTAAAATCATTCAATTCTGAAATGGATTTGATCTGCCAGCTCTCTGTACCTGTATTTTTTATCTCTAGCCTTTCCCAACCGCCGCCGTTTACTCCAGTCTGTCCCAAATCAAGGATTTCACTAGAAACTGTCGCCTCATATTTCTCATATCTCATTTCACTGTCTGAATCCACAGTATCCTCGAAAATAGCTGAAGCTTCCGATACATCGCCTTCCTGCTCTGTGGTTTCCGAAATAAATGTTTCCTCTCCAGCAGAAAAATCGGCTGCCAATACCGGCTGACCGGTAACGATCACAGCAGAAAGAAACAGCGATAAAAATGTTTTGCCTCTCCTTCTCATAATACTTTGCCTTCTTTCCATCATTATACCTCGTTATCATGTTACGTTTATGTTAACATATTGTATCATATATGTAATATTTTTTCAACAATCTTTTTTATTTAACATATTTAACTATGCAGAAAAAGCGGCTTGAAAAGCCGCTTTTTTCTACCTTCATCCATACCATTACTGGTACCGACTTGTGGTTCACTACACTTGGCGGTAAATACCCGTGACTGGACTTTCACCAGTAAGATTAGTGCCATGCTCGGCACACTAGAAAAAATGCCGTAACCCTTGTGGTTGCGGCATTTCTTTTCCTGTGATCGGCTCTTCTTTTTGTTTCCTTCGCTCTGTTGCCTACTTGTTACCTACCTGTTTGCCTATCTTGCCATTTTCAAGGCTTCTCACCGTGTCTCAAATTACTTTCTCATTTTTTGATCTAAACTAAGAAAAGTACCGCAGCCCTTGGAACTACGGTACTTTCTAGGTTTGTTGACTCTTTGATTAAAAAGGTTTGATTAGAACTTTCCAGCCTTAGCAGCTTCCTCGATGGAAACAGCTACTGCAACTGTCATACCAACCATCGGGTTGTTACCAGCGCCGATGAGACCCATCATCTCTACGTGAGCCGGTACAGAAGAAGAACCAGCGAACTGTGCATCAGAGTGCATACGTCCTAATGTATCTGTCATACCGTAGGAAGCTGGACCTGCTGCCATGTTGTCTGGGTGAAGTGTACGTCCTGTACCACCACCGGAAGCAACTGAGAAGTATTTCTTACCTGCTTCAAGACGTTCTTTCTTGTATGTACCTGCAACCGGATGCTGGAAACGTGTCGGGTTTGTGGAGTTACCTGTGATAGAAACGTCAACGTCTTCTTTCCACATGATAGCAACACCTTCCGGAACGCTGTTAGCGCCGTAGCAGTTAACTTTTGCACGAAGTCCTTCGGAGTATGCTTTTCTGAATACTTCTTTAACTTCGTTCTTATATGGATCGTATTCTGTCTCTACATATGTAAAGCCGTTGATACGGGAGATGATCTGAGCAGCATCTTTACCAAGACCGTTCAGGATAACACGTAATGGTTTCTGACGAACTTTGTTAGCTTTCTCAGCGATACCGATAGCACCTTCAGCTGCTGCGAAGGACTCATGTCCAGCCAGGAAGCAGAAGCACTCTGTTTCTTCTTCAAGAAGCATCTTGCCAAGGTTACCATGTCCAAGACCTACTTTACGTGTATCAGCAACGGATCCAGGAATACAGAATGCCTGAAGTCCTTCACCGATAGCTGCTGCTGCATCTGCTGCTTTCTTGCATCCTTTTTTGATTGCGATTGCAGCACCTACTGTGTATGCCCAGCAAGCGTTCTCGAAACAGATTGGCTGAATGCCTTTGATCTGATCGTATACATTAAGACCTGCGTCTTTTGTGATTTTCTCAGCTTCTTCGATAGAAGCAATGCCATAGCTGTTTAAAACAGAATTGATCTTGTCAATTCGTCTCTCATATGATTCAAATAAAGCCATTTCCTGTTACCTCCTAAATTATTCTTTTCTTGGGTCGATAATTTTAACAGCGTCTGCAACACGGCCATACTGACCTTTTGCTTTTTCCCATGCAGTATTCGGGTCATCGCCTTTTTTGATGAAATCAGTCATTTTTCCAAGGCTTACGAACTGATATCCGATGATCTCATCATCTGCATCAAGAGCAATACCTGTTACATAACCTTCTGCCATTTCAAGGTAACGAGGTCCTTTTTTCAGAGTTCCATACATTGTACCAACCTGAGAACGAAGTCCTTTACCAAGGTCTTCAAGTCCAGCACCTACTGGAAGTCCTTCTTCTGAGAATGCAGACTGTGTACGTCCATAAACGATCTGAAGGAAGAGTTCTCTCATAGCTGTATTAATCGCATCACAAACTAAGTCAGTGTTCAGTGCCTCCATAACTGTAAGTCCCGGAAGAATCTCGGAAGCCATAGCTGCAGAATGGGTCATACCTGAACATCCGATTGTCTCAACCAGCGCTTCCTGGATGATACCCTCTTTAACATTTAATGTAAGCTTGCAGGCACCCTGCTGTGGTGCACACCAGCCAACACCGTGTGTAAGACCGGAAATGTCTTTGACTTCTTTTGCCTGTACCCATTTAGCTTCTTCTGGGATTGGAGCGGCGCCATGATGAACGCCCTGTGCAACTGGGCACATTTCTTCTACTTCGCGTGAATAAATCATTGTAAAACTCCTTTCAAGTATAGATTAACTTCATGTTGTTATACTCTCCACTGTACAGAACTGCTGAATGAACTGCACAGGATAAAACTCCGATGTCTGCTGAATGACTTCAGAGGAGTATGCCTAACAACCTAGTGTTATTTTCTCACAAAAGTGCTGATTCGTCCAGTCATAAATTGTAAAATTTTTAACCATCTTTGATTTTTTTGTGGTAAAATAGTTCTAATTTCTATTAATGAAGGGATTTCTATTATGACAACAAAGTTACCTGCTTCCTTTCTCCCTGCAAAATTTCAGGTTCTGAGCGGAAGCGCTTTAAAATTAATTGCTATCACCCTGATGCTGATTGACCATACCGGCTTAATGATCCTGTATAATTATCCTGCCACAACTGCAACCCTTTTCAGTTTCGGTGGCGTGGATTACAGCTGGTATCGGATTTTCCGGGATATCGGCAGGGCCGCTTTTCCAATTTTCTGTTTTCTGTTAGTGGAAGGATTTCTACATACACATAACCGTAAGAAATATGGCCTGAATCTGTTTCTATTTGCATGTATCTCTGAGATTCCATGGAACTTCATGTTTACCAACACCTGGAGATATGAAAAACAGAATGTATTTTTCACCCTGTTTCTGGGATACCTGGCATTCTGTGCCCTGGAATACTTCTGGGATAATCAGAAAATGCAGCTTGTCTGCGTGCTGGCACTGCTGACTGTCTCTGTGTTTCTGAAGGCAGATTACGGATGGCGGGGATTTGTATTCCTGCTGATCATGTACTGGTTCCGCAACGATAAAACCGCCCAGGCGATCATCGGAAGCTGCTGGCTTTACTATGAATGGAAAGCCTGCTTTGCTTTTCTTTCCATTAATATGTACAATGGTGAACGTGGATTTGTAAAAGGAAGATTTCTGAAATATGTTTTTTACTGGTTTTATCCGGTGCACATTACCATTCTGGTAATCCTGAGAAAACTTTTATTTCATATGTAATATCAGGTACAACAAATATCTTCTATCTCAGACAGACATAAAAATATAAAAGGGCAGGCTGTATGATTGAAATAATATCCTTCATACAACCTGCCTCTTCTATATTTTCAACTTCTCTTTTCTGCAATTTCTGTTTTTGACTTATAAATGTGATTTGCAGGTACGCAGCCTCTTACTGAGGAAAGTGGATAAATGTTGCAGCAGCGTCCGATCACAGTTCCGGGATTTAATACGGAACCGCATCCCACTTCTACGTTATCTCCAAGCATTGCGCCGAATTTCTTCAGACCTGTTTCAATCTTCTCGTCACCGTCTTTTACAACTACCAGTTTCTTGTCAGATTTTACATTGGAACAGATGGAACCTGCACCCATATGGGATTTGTAGCCGAGAACTGCATCGCCTACATAATTGTAGTGCGGAACCTGTACCTTGTTGAAAAGTACCGCATTCTTTAATTCCGTAGAATTACCTACTACTGCACCCTCACCTATAATTGCTTTTCCGCGTATAAATGCACAGTGGCGTACTTCTGCTTCTTTACCTATGATGACCGGACCGTTGATGCAGGCTGTAGGTGCTACTTTGGCACTCTTGGCGATCCATACATCTTCTGACGGGTGGTCGTATTCTTCTTCACTTAAGGTCTGTCCCAGTTTCAGAATGAAATCTCCGATCTCCGGTAATACTTCCCATGGATATGTTTTTCCTTCAAATAAATCCTTTGCGATTGTTTCGTTCAGATCCAGAAGGTTTGCAATTGTAAAATCTTTTAACATAATATTTTCCTCTTTTCTCTCGCTATGATGACATGTTTTCTTTTATCTGTCACAAATGCACACTACTTTGAAGCAGACGGCTTTCTGCAGGTACGTGATCGTCCCGCTGCGGACGTTGATCTGCCTGTTGTTTTCGCACTGTTTTTTTCAGATGAATCCTTATAATTCACTGCTGCAGCATCAAAGAACTGTCTCAGATATGGCTGGATATTGCTGTCCTCCACCTGTCTGGTGCGAAGGCGCACAAAATGTTCCAGCTTATCCATATATTCCTGTTCTGTAATACTGCCCTCTGCCACATAATTCAGTCCTTTTTCCCAGCTTGCTGTCAGTTCTGGGTTCAGAAGCTGTCTGATGGAGCAGTTTACCACATCAAAGATCATCTCTCCAAGAAGGGTTGGAGTGATCACCTGGGTTTTCTTATTGAGTGCCAGATATTTGATATTGCACAGTTTCTTAAGAATTTCCGCTCTGGTGGCACTGGTTCCGATTCCGCAGCTTTTAATCTGGGCACGAAGCTCTTCGTCCTCGATCAGCTGACCTGCATTCTCCATTGCAAGAATCATAGAACCGGAATTATAACGCTTTGGCGGCGATGTCTCGCCCTCTTTGATACTCAGGCTGTCCACAGAGAGTATATCACCTTTTTTCAGGTTCTGCAATGCGGCAAGAAGTCTGGTATCACACGCCATATCCTCAGCCGAATCATCAGCTTTGTTCCCGCCGTTTTTTCCTGTATCCGGATCTTCCTCTTCACTTCCCTCATTGCCGGCTACGCCGGCTCTGTTCACACTGCTCATGGCATCTGCTGCTTTTCGCTTCGCAAAAGAATTTGTGGCAACTTTTAAGTACCCTTCATCCAGCAGTACTTTAAATGAAGAAAAGAAGCTCTCATTCTGAATTTTTGTCACAAGACTGATCTTCTGATATACTGCAGGAGGATAAAAAATACATACAAACCTTCTGACAATGGTCTCATATACACGCTGCGCAGTAAGAGAAACACTTCTCAATGCGTTTAAGCCCTGGCCTGTGGGTACGATTGCATAATGGTCTGTGATCTGCTTATCATTAACATATCTGGTCTTTGCCAGATTTTTGTAATTTCCCTGTTCAATAATGTGCTGTGCGATCTCTGCTGTATGTTCATAATTTCGCAGCCCGGAGATATTCTTATAAATCTCTTTTGCTGCCGCAGTAGACAACACACGGGCATCTGTTCTGGGATAAGTAACCAGCTTCTTCTCATACAGTTCCTGTACGATTTTTAATGTCTCATCTGGACTGATCTTGAACAGCTTGGAGCACACATTCTGAAGCTCCGCCAGGTTAAATAAAAGCGGCGGATTCCTGTTCTCTTTTTTTCGCTCGATTTTCTCCACTGTACACTGCAGCGGCTGATTCACAGACAGCTCCTGTATCAGTTTTTCAGCGTAGGCTTTTTCTTTAAATCCGTTCTCTTTGTACAGATAAGGAGTCTGGAAATATCTGCTGCCTTCCACAGCTCTCCATTCTCCCTCAAAGTTTTCTCCCTCAAGGGCAATGCTGCTGAGTACACGGTAAAACGGAGTTTTCACAAACGCACGGATCTCACGTTCTCTTCGCACTACCATTCCAAGTACACAGGTCATAACTCGTCCTACGGAAATGGCCTGATATTTCGTATTTAAATAATTTGACACACTGTTTCCATAACGCAGTGTCAGTATACGGGAAAAATTAATTCCCATGAGATAGTCTTCTTTCGCCCGAAGATAGGCTGAAGCAGAAAGATTGTCATATGCTGACAGATCCTTTGCCTCTCTGATTCCTCTCATAATTTCTTCTTCTGTCTGAGAGTCGATCCAGACCCTCTTTTCTTTTTTTCCATGAACACCTGCCATCTGTGCCACCAGACGGTAGATGTATTCTCCCTCCCGTCCGGAGTCGGTACACACGTAAATAGTGTCCACATCCTCTCGGTTAAGCAGTCCTTTGACAATCTCAAACTGCTTCTGCACTCCGGAGATCACTTCATATTTAAATTCGCGCGGCAAAAAAGGCAGGGTATCTAAACTCCACCTTTTATATTTGATATCATATTTTTCCGGGTAGCTCATGGTGACCAGGTGTCCCACACACCAGGTCACCACGCTGTCCTGAGATTCCAGGTAGCCATCCCGTCTTTGTCCGTTGATTTTCAAAGCTTTTGCGAATTCCTGTGCCACACTGGGCTTTTCGGCTATGTATAAAGCTTTTGACATATTATTTATCTGCACTCATCTTTCTGAGCGGCCATGCCAGCAACAGGGCACCGCCCACCATATTTCCTAAAGTTACTACTACCATGCTCTTTAACATGGCTCCAGGGGATAATCCAGGTACCAGGCAGTATGCGGTAACAAAGATTCCCATGTTTGCGATGCAGTGCTCAAATCCACTTACAACAAATCCTGAGATACACATAACGATCATCAGGAATCTTCCTGCATCACTCTTTAATTTCATACCACAGAGCACACCGAGACAGACGAAGAAGTTACAGAGCACTGCTCTGAAAAACATCTGTCCGAGCGGAATACTCAATTTGTTTCCGATAAATCCTGCAAAATAATCTGCTGTTCCGGACGCTCCTGCACCTACAAACAACAATGCTAAAATTGCACATCCGACAAAGTTTCCAAGGTAGCTTACGCCCCATACCTTACCTGCCTCTTTCCAGCTCACCTGTTTATCATAGGCTCCGAACGCCATTACCATATTGTTTCCTGTAAAAAGTTCGCCGCCTACGAAGCTGATCAGAAGCACTGCAATGGAGAATACTAATGCCCCCACAAATTTTCCCCATTCAGGCATGGTCTTGGAGAATACGTTTCCAACTACATTACTGTAGATCATGGCCACATCAATAAAAAAACCCGCCATGATTGCACGTATGAAGTACTTGAAAAAGTTGGTATTCACCAGGTTACTCTTGGCTTTCGCCGCGTTTGACACTTTCTGTACATCTTCGTAATTCATAACTACACCTCCGCAATGTATTTTATTGAGAACATTATATCACCTGAATATCTGTTTCACAACCGAAATCGTCAAACAATTCAAGAATATTCTTCAGATTTGTAATTATGTTCCATTATATTCGAAGATTTTTATAGCAATTCCATAAACTAATGCATTCAAGACAGTTCGGCAGAGCGCAAAAGACAAGAAAGATCTCCGCAGGCGTGCAGAGCATGTCTGAAAGTAAAGCTGATTTTTTTATTCAAATACAACTGCTTTATCCTGCAATTCTGTTACATATCCGATAACACCGCCGAAGATATCCATACCTGCAAGCTCTTCTGCAAGGGCATCGGCTTCTTCTGCCGGTACTGCAAGCAGAAGTCCGCCGGATGTCTGCGGATCAAATACCAGATCCTCCATCCAGAGTTCCTTAATCTCACTTCGTACTTCATCGCCTGCGAAATCACGATTTCTGTATGCACCTTCAGGGATCAGTCCCATCTGTGCATATTCTTCAACACCCTCAATGATCGGAAGTTTCTCAGACTGGATCACCAGGGTTTTCCGGCTGCCTTTTGCCATTTCCAGACTGTGACCTGCAAGACTGAATCCTGTTACGTCGGTGCAGCTGTGGATCGTGTATTTAGATGCAATCTCTGCTGCATATTTGTTCAGCTTCGCCATGATCTTCTGGACTCTCTCAATTTCTTCCTGAGACGCCATTTCTGCCTTAATGGCAGTGTTAAGGATTCCACAGCCCAGCGGTTTGGTAAGAATAAGGATGTCTCCTTCTTCTGCGCCGTAATTTTTCCACATTTTGTCCGGATGCACATAACCAGTTACACAGAGTCCGTATTTCGGTTCTTTATCATTGATAGTATGCCCGCCTGCAAGGACTGCTCCGGCTTCCATGACCTTATCTGCACCACCGCGCAGAATCTGCTCCAGTACTTCCGGACCAAGGCAGTTTGGAAATGCTACCACATTTAATGCCAGTTTCGGAACACCGCCCATTGCATAGACATCACTCAGTGCATTGGCTGCCGCGATCTGCCCGTACATATACGGATCATCCACTACCGGCGGAAAAAAGTCTACTGTATGGATCATTGCCAGTTCATCATTAATCTTGTATACTGCTGCATCGTCTGATGTCTCCGGACCTACCAGAAGCATCGGATCTGTAAATTTCGGAAGTTTGCCTACTACCTGCGCCAGAACTTTCGGGCCAATCTTAGCACCGCATCCGGCTGCACTGGCAAGCTGTGTAAGACGCACTTCACTTTTTTTCATTTCATTTCCCATAAGTCAGTTCACCCCAATTGATCTCCATATTCAGAATCTCCTCGTAACTGTTCAATACTTTCGTTACTGTAAACGGAGTGAACAGTAACGTACTTTCACAGCCGACAGACTGCCGAATAGTTACATATCTTCTATAACAAGAGATTCAGTGCTATCATTGTATCATGTTTTCACATATCCGTCAAAACGTGAACCGTTTACCATATATCAGGTATTCCTATAAATCTTTCCATTTTATGCAAGAATCCTATAAATCTTTTCATATTCCAGATCCTGTTCCTTCATATAGGAAGCTGTTTCTTCTTCGTTCTGTTCCCCGCATTTCCACGCAAGGCCACAGGAAGCTGATATTTCTCTTGGCACAGGGATCAGTCTGCCTGTAAATTTGTTTTTCTTACATTCCCTTTCCATGGCAATTGCCTGAGTGGTAGTTTCAAAAGTCACCACTGTTGTCAGAACTTTTTCTTTCATAATCCGTCGTGTCCTCATAAAAAGAGGCACCGTTACCGGCACCTCTTTTATTATTTTCTATAAATTATTTCGCCTGGATATATCCTTTTGCTTTTAAGGTTTCAGCACAGAGAACTGCTCCGCCTGCTGCACCTCTGACTGTATTGTGGGAAAGTCCTACGAATTTCCAGTCATATACGGTGTCTTCACGAAGACGTCCTACAGATACGCCCATGCCATGTTCGAAGTTTACATCCTCTGTAACCTGCGGACGGTTGTCCTCTTCCAGATACTGGATGAACTGCTTCGGAGCACTTGGAAGTTCTAATTCCTGTGGAAGTCCCTTGAACTCTACTAATGCTTTGATAAGCTGCTCTTTAGTAGGGTTCTTACGGAATTTAACGAATACAGCTGCTGTATGTCCGTTCAGTACCGGTACACGGATACACTGGCATGTGATAACCGGTTCTGTAGCAGGTTTGATTACACCGTCTTCTACTTTACCCCAGATTCTTAATGGCTCTTTCTCGCTCTTCTCTTCCTCGCCGCCGATGTATGGGATGATGTTTCCAACCATTTCCGGCCAGTCCTTAAATGTCTTACCTGCTCCGGAGATTGCCTGATATGTAGTAGCAACTACTTCATATGGCTCGAACTCTTTCCATGCAGTTAATACAGGAGCATAGCTCTGGATAGAGCAGTTTGGTTTAACAGCGATAAATCCGCGTGTTGTTCCAAGACGTTTCTTCTGGGATTCGATTACATCGAAGTGTTCCGGATTGATTTCCGGCACTACCATCGGTACATCCGGTGTCCATCTGTGAGCACTGTTGTTGGAAACAACCGGTGTCTCTGTCTTAGCATATTCTTCCTCGATCTTCTTGATCTCTTCTTTTGACATATCTACAGCAGAGAATACGAAATCAACTGTTGCAGCAACCTTCTCTACTTCGTTTACGTTCATAACAACAAGATTCTTGACACCCTCCGGCATTGGAGTATCCATTTTCCATCTTCCGCCAACTGCCTCTTCGTATGTCTTTCCTGCACTTCTCGGACTTGCAGCTACAGTTACAACTTCAAACCATGGATGATTCTCAAGCAGAGAGATAAATCTCTGACCTACCATACCTGTAGCACCTAAAATACCGACTCTAAGCTTTTCACTCATAATATCTTTCTCCTCTTTATCTTCTGCCCGCGTCTCTACCCTTACGCGGACATTTTTATTCAGGTGTCCTTATATTGCGTACATCTGTCTTTCTTGTACATACTATAACAAACCAAAATAAATTGCAAGCATTTTTTTAATTTTCTTCCAGATATTTTTTGTTCTCAGCGATCACTTTCTCCATCACGTCAGGTCCCGGTGCACCGATGGTCATACGTTTTTCCACACAGGTTTTCATACTGATCGCTTCGTAAATATCGTTCTCGAATACCGGGCTGATGGCTTTATATTCTTCAAGAGGAAGTTCATCCAGAGAAATCCCTTTATCAATACAGGTAAGCACCAGACGGCCTACAATGCCGTGTGCATCGCGGAAAGGTACTCCATGATTTACCAGATAATCGGCTGCATCTGTAGCATTTGTAAAGCCATTCTTTGCACTTGCTTCCATATTCTGTTTGTTGAACTGCATAGTAGAGATCATGCCTGTGAAGAGGGCAAGACATCCTTTTACAGTGTCAATGGCATCAAATGTAAGTTCTTTGTCTTCCTGCATATCTTTGTTGTATGCAAGAGGGATTCCTTTCATGGTTGTAAGGATAGATGTTAATGCTCCGTATACACGTCCTGTTTTTCCTCTTACAAGTTCTGCGATATCCGGGTTCTTTTTCTGCGGCATGATACTGCTGCCTGTGCTGTAGGCATCGTCTATCTCTACGAAGCGGTATTCATTGGAGTTCCACATGATGATCTCTTCACAGAAACGGCTCATATGCATCATAATTGTGGAGAATGCGGACAGAAGCTCAATCACATAGTCTCTGTCTGATACAGAGTCCATGCTGTTTCTGGTCGGGCCGTCGAAACCGAGAAGCTGTGCTGTATATTCTCTGTCAAGTGGATAGGTGGTTCCTGCCAGTGCGCCTGCACCCAGAGGACAGGTGTTCATTCTCTTACGGATATCTGCAAGTCTGCTTCTGTCACGTACGAACATTTCAAAGTATGCACCTACGTGGTGAGCCAGTGTGACCGGCTGCGCTTTCTGGAGGTGTGTGAAGCCTGGCATGTATGTGTGGACATTCTCTTCCATGATCTTCTGAAGTGCTTCGAGAAGTTTCTTTACCAGTTCGTCTGTCTCGTCAATCTCATCTCTTACATAGAGTTTCATGTCAAGGGCTACCTGGTCGTTACGGCTTCTTCCTGTGTGAAGTTTCTTGCCTGCATCACCGATTCTGTCGATAAGGTTTGCTTCGACAAAGCTGTGGATATCTTCATATTCGGATGTGATTTCGAGTTTGCCGGATCTTACATCTGCAAGGATTCCGTCAAGACCTGCTTCGATCTGATCTTTTTCTTCTGCTGTCAGGATCCCCTGTCTGGCGAGCATTGCTACGTGTGCTTTGCTGCCTCTGATGTCCTGCTCATAGAATTTCTGGTCAAAAGAGATGGATGCGTTGAAGTTATATACAAGTTTGTCTGTTTCTTTTGTGAAACGTCCGCCCCAAAGCTGTGCCATTGTGTTATTCCTCGTTTCTTCTTTATTTTTGGTATTATTGCTTTTACGTGTTAGTGTAACATATTTTTTCAGTATTGCAAAGTAGTTAGTTTGGAATCATTCAAAAGGTACGTGAAGAAAAAGAAGGTGTGTTGGGGCTTAGTTTCGGAACCCTGTAATTCTAAGGCATTCGGGAATCTGCTAAAACCATGAGCCGCCCTCTCAAACTCGCTCCGTTGCAAACTTCGCTCAGACACGTGAGACGGTCGGCTCATAACGCAGATTCCCGAATACCAAGAATTACAAGAACCCTCAAATGCGCCCCAACACACCTTCTTTTTCTTCACTGGGTATTGGCTATATGTTACATAATTGTGGTTACTGCTTTATTTTCTGTTTTCAGCCTCTCTTCGGGAATAGACGCAACCGCAGTAGTTCTGACGGTAGAGGTCGTATTCGTGGGATAGTTCGATGGAACGTTTGTAGCCGTTTTTTTTCTTGAAGTCGGATGGGAGGTGTTGGACGTGGTAGATTTCTGCCAGTTCTTCACCGATTTCGTTGATCTTGGCTGCGTTTTTCAGAGGGCTGATGGAAAGGGTGGTGGTAAAATAGTCATAGCCGCCCTCTTCTGCCAGTTTTGCTGCTTCTTCCATGCGGAGGCGGTAGCATTTGAAGCAGCGTTCGCCACCTTCGGGTACGTCTTCGAGGCCTTTTGCCATCCGGAAGAATTCCTGTGGGTCGTAGTGACCCTCTATCAGTTTGACAGGATGCTCAAATTCCATGGAGTTTACAAGACGGGTGATTTCGCGGACTCGTTTGCGATATTCTTCTTCCGGGTAGATGTTTGGGTTGTAGTAGAATACTGTGATGTTGAAATATTTCGACAGGTATTCCAGTACGTAACTGCTGCAGGGTGCACAGCAGCTGTGGAGAAACAGGCTTGGGATCTTGTTATCTTTTTGCGCCTGATCTATAAGTTTTTCCAGTTCTTTCTGATAGTTTCGTTTATTCAACAGTATTATGATATCCTTTCTGCATCTTCACAAATGCTTTTTATTATCTTTTAATAAAATGCGAATACCTGTTCAGGTATTCTCTATTGTGCCTTCGTAATGATTCTTTGTATTTTTTAACTTCCTGCACTCTCCTATTCGTTCGCCCATTTTTACGATAGTCTCATATCCCTCTTCTGTATTCTCGATCAGATCATAATCAATGCGGACTTTTCCCGGCTGGATGAGAAGGATTATTGTGGAACCTCCGAATTCGAAGTTGCCTTTTTCCTGGCCTTTCTTTACTGTGGCAGGATTTTTATGGAGATTTGTGATTTTTCCCACCATCATGGCGCCTACTTCCATCATGAGGATGGTTCCGAATTGTTTTGTTTTCAGCAGAGTGTATTCTCTGGCGTTTTCTTTGTAGATGGGATATACATCGTTTGCTGCAGGATTCACTGTGTGGAAAACGCCGGGCAGAGTTACATTCGCGGATTTTCTTCCATCTGCCACATAGCAGTAATGATGATAGTCATCTACTGTCAGTCTGAAAATCAACGCATAGCCGCCTGTGTATCTCTCAGCAATTGCCTTATTCTTCAGAAGCTGTCCTGCTGTATATTCTGTATCTTTGATGCTGAAACATGAGTCTGAGCTGATCCTGTGTACGGAAAGTTTTCCGTCACAGGGGCTGATCAGGATGTTTTCGCGCATATCGATCGGGCGTTCTTCTTTTCGGATGCGCCTTATAAAGAAGTCATTCCATGAAGAGAAGTTCTGTTTTTCGTAAATGCTCAGGTCAATCTTGTTGTTTTTTACAAAATCCGGTACAAATCTGGCAGAAAGTCTGGTGTTAAGCAGGACTCCCGCTGCCTTTGACACGAAAGGTCTGATCAGGAGTTTCAGGCAGAGTCTGCCACCCCGGTCATTATATAAATGCCGCAGAAATTTATCCTGCTCATTCTCTTCAATCGTGATATTTCCTTTTCTGTCAATATACTTCATAAATAAATCCTTTCCTTTGTCATAGGCAGAAACCCACTTCCTTTAGGCGGTGGGAGGAGCCTTGTAAATTGTTACCCAATATGCTACAATAACCGTAGCAGTTTTTAAAGAGAAAACCGTTAGATGTGCTGCTCATCAAAGACACTCTTTTGTGCATTGACAAGATATGAGGTTGCAATACAAAACTCGCGTATTGCGTAAAATCTTACCCGTAAAAGAATGTTTGCTGTATAGCATGGGAAGTTTAGTACCTGATACAGTTACAGATGAGTATATCTTGTCTGTAAAGGGTGCTGTCAACCACCCTATGATGTGGCGCCACTTTAGGTAGCAATACCTATTGGAGATAAAAGGTCGGAGGCGTAAGCCGTTACTACGACTGGGCAGTTACAAGCCCATTACCTTTAGGTGATGGGGAGTTGACTCGTATCTTCCCTCCATAAAAAAGTTTGTGTTACTGTTCACTCCGTTCTCAGCAGCAAAAGTATAGCCGCAGCCTCCCCGTTTCCCGGGAACCGCTGCGGCCAGTCAACAGTTATATTTATTTTATATCAAACGGAACATCTTCGCAAGTGCAAGTGCCACGACTGCAACCAGCAGGATACGTACCGGATTCTGAGGTTTTTTTACCTTGATATCCAGAATAAAAAGCAGTCCCACGATAATCACTGCAATATGTATCACGATCAGGAAATAGAGTCCGCAATATCTTCTCATCAGATAAAGGAACGGCAGGATGATCGCCATGGATGTGATCGGAAGCCCCTGATAATACTGTCTGTTCTCAGAAGTCTCATTCTGTCTCTTTGTTTCTGAAACATTAAAATATGCAAGGCGGATGACAGATGCCACACTGTAAAAAATAAGCGCCCCAATCCCCGCCGGTGTATTCACACCCAGACAGTAACAGATCATTACCGGAAAAATACCAAAGCAGACCACATCACATAAGGAATCGATCTGAATCCCGAAATTCTTCTCATCATCCGTACGGTTCTTCTTTGTTCTGGCTATCTTTCCGTCAAACATATCACACAGTCCGGAAAGTGCCAGACAGAAAATCGCAACCTTAAAATCCCCCTCCAGAGCCCTGCTAATTCCAAATACGGAAATTCCCAGGCTTATATAAGTCAATATTACCGTATAATCATAAATTCCTAAAAACATATTTTCTCCCCCTACTTTTCTTCTTGTTCTTTTCTTCCTATTATGAAATACGCCACGCAGGTCATCACTGCACTGATAAGCATCTGTGCATAATAGGAAATTCCTCTGCTGAGCAGCATTGCAGGAAGTAATGCTTCTCCGAAAACCGGTGCAAACATCACCAGATAAAGAGACTCACTGATTCCCATTCCTCCGGGTAAAGGCAGCATATCAACAGAGACAGATATGACAGACTGCAAAATCGTAAGGGTTATGATGGAATATCCATGAAATCCCAGCGAACGGTATACCCAGTATGTAACTGTAAATAACAAAATCCTCTGCGCCATAGTGATCAGTAACACTTTCAGGATCACCAGCTTGTGACTTGCCCAGAAAGCCGCAGTTTCATGATACTGATCCATAGACGCTTCCAGTTTCTCAAGCCGGGTTGCCTTTGGCTTAAGGAAACGGAAATGTTCAATAAGTTTCAGTCCTTTTACCATAATCCACTTCGCCAATCCAGGGGCAAATACAAGGATCATCATGAAAGTAACACAGAAAATATTCAGGCCTACGCCCAAGTAAAACACCCACATGTACTGACCAAGATATCCTTCCAGAAAGCCTCTGCCAAAAATCCAGATTACAATTCCGATCACTACCAGAACCGCTTTATAAGTAATCGTGACAATCATCAGGACCAGCGTAGTGACAGGAATCGGAAGTTTGTCCTTTTTCATAAAATAAATCTGCATTGGCTGTCCGCCGGATGCAGACGGTGTGATACAGCTGAAAAAGAATCCCACAAAAGAATACAGAGCACAATGCCCCATCTTTACTTTTGCTCCGAGAGTCCGCATCATATAGAAGATAATTACAGACTCGCCAAGTATGAACAGTACCACACAAACCACGCTGATCAGTAAGTAAACCGGATCTGCCTGCCGTACTGTATGAATAATCTCTCCCAGATCCTCTCCCTTAAATACCATATATACGGTAATGGAAAATATAAGGATCAGAAAAATGGTGTTAAATATTGCTTTCTTTTTGTTTCTCATTTGCTTACACTTTCTTATACAGTTTTTTACAGCATTCGTCTGATTTCTATACCCGATTCATGCATGTCGCAGTGTCTGATATATGTATATTTCTGATATGAAACACATAGTAAACAGTAACGTATTCCTTACAGAACATTTGCCCTCAAATACTATAGCAGCAAAAATACTATAGTTCATCTATTATATCATACCCTGACATTTCTGCATATCATAAATTATGAAAATATTCGTTACTGTTCACTCCGTTCACAGTAACGTAGCCAAAATTCATTCCAGATTGCCTGCGGCAATGGAATTTTGGCTTGTATGTCTCGGGATTTTGGCATATTCATGCCAAAACACCTAGTGTGCCAACAAGTTGATTTCTCGAACAATCTTGCGTCTAAATTTCTTATTTCCGCGTTGTCGTCGGTCGCCGTAGCCACCGCTACGCCTCCTTCCTCCGCCTTGAAATAAGAAAATTTATCCTGCAAGATTGTTTCAAGAATCAACTTGTCGGCGCACTAGCGGGATAGTTGGTGTGTGAACAGTAACAAATATTCGTTACTATTCACCGAATATGGAGGTATCTGTATGAAACCACTGCTGGATATTACAGATGTCAGTCTCTCCTACCACAGTTTATCAGGGGAAACCCCTGCCCTTTCTCATATATCCTTTCAACTGATGCCAGGTGAATTTCTCGCCATCGTCGGGCCGTCAGGCTGTGGAAAGTCCACGCTGCTGAATCTGATCTGTGGTCTGCTCCGGCCGGAACAGGGACAGATTCTTCTGGACGGCACGCCGGTAACTTCCGGTGACTGCCGTATCGGATATATGCTGCAAAAGGATCATCTGCTGGAGTGGCGGACAATTTATAAAAATGTTCTTCTCGGACTGGAAATCCGCAGGGAACTCACTGCCGAAAAACTTGCTTATGTAAATCAGCTTCTCTCAGATTACGGTTTGGACAAATTCCGCTCTGCACATCCGTCCGAATTGTCCGGAGGAATGCGCCAGAGAGCTGCACTGATCCGTACTCTGGCATTAAAGCCGGAACTTCTTCTGCTGGATGAACCGTTCTCTGCACTTGACTCTCAAACCAGACTCAGCGTAAGTGATGATATCGGCAGAATCCTGCGTCAGGAAAAAAAGACTGCGATCCTTGTCACCCATGATATTTCAGAAGCGATCAGCATGGCAGACCGGGTTATCATTCTTTCTCCAAGGCCTGCCATTATTCGTAAGATTGTGCCAATTTGTTTTGATCTGGAGAACCGTACTCCTATGGCTTCCAGAAATGCGCCTGAATTTAAATCTTATTTCAATCTTATCTGGAAGGAGCTGAATCATGATGTCTGAAATCTCATATCATCAGCAACAGTATATCCGACATCAGAAAAGAGAAAAGAAACTTGTTCTTTTTTTGCGGATATTTATTCTTCTTTTCTTTCTGGTGTTGTGGGAAATCTCCGCCAGGACCGGGCTGATCGATTCTTTTATCTTCAGCAGTCCGGTAATGATCTGGCACAGCTTCTGCAGTATGTGCAGAGACGGCTCTATTTTTCCCCATCTCTCTGTTACAATTACGGAAACACTGGTCAGTTTTCTGTTCGTTGTTGTTCTGGGTGCAGGGATGGCAGTTCTGCTGTGGACCTGTCCCAGACTTGCGAAGATCACAGAGCCTTATCTCGTAGTACTGAACAGCCTTCCGAAATCTGCTCTGGCACCTTTGCTTATTGTATGGCTTGGTGCCAACGAACGGACGATTATTGTCTGCGGTATGTCAGTTGCTATCTTTGGTTCGATTTTGAATCTGTATACAGGTTTTGGCGAAGCTGACCCGGAAAAACTGAAGCTGATTGAGACGCTGGGCGGTGGAAAGAAAGAGAAGCTTATGAAGATTATTCTTCCGTCTTCTGTGCCGTTACTGCTCAGTGTTATGAAAGTTAATATTGGTCTGTGTCTGGTTGGTGTTATCATAGGCGAATTTATCGGTGCCAGAAAAGGACTTGGCTACCTGATCATCTATTCCAGCCAGACTTTTAAGCTTACCTGGGTGCTGATGTCCATTATCATCCTGTGCATCATCGCTATTATCCTGTACGGACTCCTCGGACTGATTGAAAAACGCGCCCGCAGATAGTTGTTAATTTTTAACCGCTATTTTTTATAACGAAACGGTTTCGGAAACAGATTCAATATCTGAAAAAATTTTGCTGCAAAAAGAAGCCCGGAAGATCATCGAGTTCCACTTAACTGGACACTCCTGAACTTCCGGGGCTTCTCTTGTTTCTGACTGTCTGTCAGTTATTCTGTTTTTAAACCAGCGCCTCTGTCCGGTTACTATCATGTTCCGACCAAAGCGCCTGATAATGTGTATATCATGAATTATTCTTCTCCAAGGCTCTCCACTGCCTCTGTGAAATCCTTTATCAAATCTTTTATATCTTCGATACCCACACTGATACGGATTGTGTCGTCGTACACTCCAGCCTCTTCCATTGCCTCCGGCGTACTGTGGATATAAATTGTAGACGCCGGATGAATCACCAGAGTTCTCACATCACCAATATTGGTTGCAATCTTTACATATTTCAGATGATTGATCAGCTTATATGCCCGTTCTTTGGAACCTGCACGGATAGTCAGAATCGCTCCACCCTGTCCACTAAGCTGTTTTTCTGCCAGTTCATGATATGGACTGGACTCCAGCAGCGGATAGTTGACAGATACACCTTCCAGCTTCTCCAGTGCCTGGGCAAGCCGGAAAGCGTTATTACAGACCCGCTCCATACGAAGACCAAGTGTCTCCATTCCGATAATATTCAGATAAGCGTTCATCGGAGCCAGACAGCCGCCCATGTTTCGCCAGATTCCGTTCCTCAGTTTCACAAGATAAGCAAACTTTCCGTATTTCTTATATTCCTTCATTCCCGGATAACGTTCCGGACTCCAGGAAAAGTTTCCGCTGTCAATGATAATTCCACTGATGGCATCTCCACTTCCATTTATATATTTAGAAGTAGAATGCACCACTACATCCGCACCATACTGAATCGGATTAAGCAGATAAGGAGTCGAAGTTGTGCTGTCTACGATCAGCGGCACTCCTTTTCCATGAAGAAAATCTGCTGTTTCCCGGACATCCATTACATTCAGTGCTGGATTTCCTACTATTTCGCCAAACACTGCTCTGGTCTTATCTGTAAGAAACGGCTCGATCAGCGCCTTCTCTACCCTCGGTATAAAATGTACTTTGATTCCGAATGCCTCCAGATCATGAAGCAGATCCAGTGTACCTCCGAACAATGCACTTCCTGCGATTACCTCATCCCCTGCCTGCAGGATATTAAGTAATGATAATGTAACCGCTGACATTCCGGAGGAACAGGCTACACCTCCAATCCCGCCTTCTAATTCATTTACTCTTCGCTCAAACGCATCTACTGTCGGATTCGCAATCCTGGTATATGCAAATCCCGGTGCCCGATTCTGGAATACTTTTTCCAACTGTTCTGAAGATTCATATGCAAAAGCATTTGCCAGGCTGATAGGCGGCACTGTTGAACCATTCGCATAATTGTCTACTGCTTTTCCGTGTAATAATTTAGTCTGAAATTCCATGAGCATATTCCCCTTGTAAAATATAATAATCTCCGGACTAACGGTATGTTTTCTGTGATATATCGTTTCCCTGTTTTTAGCAATTCCATAGTGTTTCGATATGAATAGTAGTATATATTTTTCACATAAATCTGTCAATAAATTTTCTTATATCAATTATTTATATACACGTATAGTTTTTTTCTATATTTTGTTATTTTTCTATAGAAATAATTTAGTCTAAAATCAACATCTTTTTCCATATTGTCGAAAAAACATAGCTTTTTCTATCTTTATCTGGTAAAATTGATATATAGCAATCCTCTAAAATAATGCATCTTAATATAGAGCGTATTTGAAAAATCATTTACAAGGACTGCTATAGATTATTATTTCAGTCAAACGACATATCTGAAAATGAATGTCCTGAAATGTAATTCCACTACATAAGATTCATAACAGAACGGAAGGAGGCCCTTTATGAAAACAAGGAAAAAATGGTTAAGAAAAACAACCGCTATCTGTACTGCAGCACTTCTTGGTACTGCTGCAATTCCATCTACAGCATTTGCAGCAGACAGTTACGCTTCCATTGAAAAAGATGCATGGGCAAAAAAGGTCACAGAAATGGCATCTTCTTACGCTACATCTATAGAGGAAAGCCAGTCTCTGATGTCAGGAATGCAGAGTGACATGATTCTGAAATTTGAAGATTCCGGACGCTCACTGCTGGGGTTTGTCGCACCATTTGATGTCTCCTGGCTGGACAATATCACACTTTCCAATGATATTTCTTTTACAGAAGGAAAAGAAGGTATTCTGATGAAGGTCCTTCTTAATGATAATGAAATCTGTACTCTGGAATATTATCTTGATCCGGACAGCCAGGATATTTATATGCGCATCCCTGAACTCTCTGATAAATATTTCAAGACCAATCTGAAAGAAGCCGCAGACCAGCAG
Organism: Blautia sp. DFI.6.71; assembly: GCF_020593585.1. NCBI lineage: Bacteria > Bacillati > Bacillota > Clostridia > Lachnospirales > Lachnospiraceae > Blautia > Blautia sp. DFI.6.71. The sequence goes on along the minus strand of NZ_JAJDMJ010000024.1, from coordinate 34,567 downwards.
GCTGCCAATATTGAAAATGATCTTGAAGAATTAACCCCTGATGATTCAGATGCAGATATTCCGACAGACAATTTCGCTTCCGCTTACTCTGACAGTCTCAGCCTGACTGTTTCCATGATGTCTGATCTGTCAGCAGCAGCTCCAGAAGCTTCTGTAGTAGAAACACTTCTGGATAAATACGGATCTATGCTTTTTGACAATGTAACAGAAGGCGAAAGCAGTCAGGAAACTCTGACAGCAGGTGATATCAGTCAGGACTGTACAGTATATGAAGGCCAGATTTCAGCCGAAGACGCTGTAAAAACTGCAACTGCAATCCTGGAAGAAGCAAAATCAGACAGTGATATTGAGAACATCCTCGATACCTGGACAGAGAAACTCTCAAGTAACGAGGACCTGCACGAAAGCTTTACCAAAGCTGTAGAAGACGGTCTTGATTTTCTGAAAGATGCAGATACCGGTGATTCCGATGATTCTCATCTCAACACCAGAATCTGGGTTGATGAGACCGGCAGAATTGCAGGACGTAAAATTGAGTTTCAGGAAGGTGATAAAATAACTCCTGTTCTGAACTGGCAGATGACCAGGGACGGCTCAGACTTTGGCTATCTTCTCTCCATTGAAACAGATGATTCCGGCACACTCTCCCTGTCCGGATCCGGTCAGATTGATGGCGGTAAATTAAACGGAACCTATAAAATTTCTCAGGATGATACAGCCGCAGCTGTTATCGAAGTAAAGGACTACGACACCGAATCTGCAAAAGAAGGTTACTTAAACGGTAACTATACTATCACCTTCCCTGCTGATTCTTCAGAAGATACAGATTCTTCTCTTTCCATGCTCGAGAACTTTGCACTTGTATTAGATTTAAATTCAGCAAAAGATTCTGGTTCTGTTGCACTGTCCGTTGAAAGTGCAGGAAGCACTCTCGGAAGCTTCACTGTTACTTCCGGTGCAGGCGAATCTGTTGAAATTCCGGACCTTACGGCTCTGGGAGATGTTTATGACGTAACCAATGAAGATGATATGAGTGCCTACGCAGCTACACTCGACCTCACTACACTTATGGATAATCTGTCCAATGCAGGCGTTCCGGACGAAGTCATCACTTATGTTCTCAGCGGTGGAAGCAATTCCGATGCCAAAGATGTTACTGATGAAAATGCCTCAGAAGCAGAGTCTGATGCTGAGTCTGCTGAAGCAGGCGCAGCCTGACTTAGCAGCTTTATCACTATCGTTTACTGCAGCAGACGGTTCCGGTAATACTTTATCCCGATACCTACTACCACTGCTGTTATAAATTCACAGATCCAGAACGCATTCCACACAGCATCTGCCCCGGCAAAATAGCACAGCAGATAAGCTGCCGGAATGATCACTATAATATATCTTAATAACGAAATCACCAGGGACTGAGCACCTTTGCTCAGTCCTTCTAATGCACCGGAAGCTGTAACAGAGATGGCAGATGGGATAAACCCGATACTGATAATCTGTAATGCTGCAGTGCCAAATCTTACAGTTTCCGGGTTCTCAGTAAACATTCCCATCAATGTCTCTGATGCTGTAAAGCAGATAATTGTTCCTGCCAGCATGATCATACCATTCAGAAGCACAGAAATCCCAAAAAGTTTCTTTACCCTCTGTATTTCCCCTGCTCCGTAATTATATCCTATCAACGGGCGCATTCCCTGGACAATGCCGCTTGCAGGCAGATATAAAAAAGTCTGAAGCTTATAATAGATTCCCAGAACCACTACATAGCTTCCGGAAAAAGCCGATAATATCTGATTCAGGAAAGAGATCAGAACTGACGGCAGGGCAATATTCAGGATTGCGGGAATCCCTACCATATACAGCTTCCCATCCAGGTTCCTGTTAAGTTCCAGATATTTCCTGCTGATCTCCACCGGAATACTACACTTTTTATATGCGATCAGATATACAATAACTGTAAATACCTGGCCAAGACCAGTTGCCAGTGCTGCACCTCTGATCCCCATTTCCGGGAAAATCCCCACTCCGAAAATCAGCAGCGGATCCAGGATAATATTGGAAATACAACCGATCATCAGGCTGATCATTGTCAGTTTCATTCTGCCCACAGCCTGAAAAATCTTTTCGAAGGACAGGCTGATCATGATCACTGTGGAAAATGCAAATGCAATAGTTGAATACTGCACACCAGGCGAGATCACTTCCTGCTCTTTTGTAAACATACCGAGAAATACAGGCATAAACGGAATACAGATTACTGTAAAAATAATTCCATGGATAATATTAAAGAGCATACCATGGGTAGCTGCTATATTCGCATTTTTAATATTTTTTGCTCCCAGTTGAAAAGAAATCTGTGCATTGATTCCCACACCGAAACCAATGGCAACTGCATTAATAAAGTTCTGTACAGGAAATACCAGAGATAGAGCTGTCATCGCCTGCTCACTGATCTTTGCCACAAAAAAGCTGTCTACGATGTTGTACAGTGAATTCACCAGCATAGACAGTACCATAGGCATTGCCATAGATGCCAGAAGCGGCAGAATCGGTTTTTTCTTCATAAAAGTATTGTTCATTCTTTTTTCCTTTCTCTGTTTCATTGCAACAAAAAACGCCACACAATTATCTCTACATTGCTGTATGATAATCGTGCGGCGAAAAGAGTTCATGTTTGTCACAAGACTGAAAAATCCACACCAGTTTTGGTGTGATAAACATATCACAATTTATTTCCTGCTGTCAAGACTTTTTATCCATTTTACTGCGTTTTCCTGATTCGGTGCTGAATATGGCACTGCAATGCATACAGGATCGTAGATTACACCTAATTCCTGTTCAAGCTCACTGTCAGTAATGGAAATGTGCGTAGTATCTGTCTGCATTCCAAACTTCTCAAAAGCTTCCTCACCCATCAATTCCTTCAAATCTGCAAATGGCTCATTCTTCTTCAAAGTCTGATAAAGCTTCTCCGGCATAACCATAATATCAATGGAACCTGCCTGGATCTGTGCCACATAAGCCATCTGTGCATTATAATCAAATTCTGCCATTTCAGAGTCCGTAGTAAGATTCACGCCTATCTCTACTTTACTATAGGGATCATCTTTGTACCCAAGTGTTTCTTTGATTTTCTGCTCAGGAGTTTCCGTATCATTTGCCATTGAATTTACCACTGTCATGGACAGAACTGTTTTTATTTTGGACTGTTCATAGTAATCCTTTATTCCGAATATAAGAGCAATCACTGCGATCACTCCGAAAATAGCCGGTTTATAATACATCCAGATATATTCCAGCTTTTTCTTTGGCCCCATTCCCTTTAATTTTTCTTTCTCAATCAGACGTCTTTCCTTCTTTGACAAATCCGATTCATTCTTAATCTCCGGATTCAGCACGCTTTCATCGTGCTCTTCTGCCTGTTCTGCTCTGTTCTTACTCTGGTTCTTGTCCTGATTTTTATCTGCCATTCTCTCTCCTTTGTATTTTCTGCATAATGATTTTCGGTAACTGTTCAGCAATCCTCCATTCTGTGAAACACCGAACGGTTACGTTCATAAGATTTACTGATTACTATATCACATTTTCCATTATGTGAACAGTTATAATTCCCGCGGTTCCTGAAGATAACGTTACTATGTTACTGTTCATTCCATTCTCAGTAACGCAGCCAAAATTCATTCTGGATTTTCATACCCTGACTATACATGATTATTCTGCAAAATATTTTGCCTTGCATACGCAGAGACCGCAGATATGCCAGAAACTGTCACCACTGTCAGCATATATACCAAAACCGGACGCAGCCAAAAATAAATCTGACAGTTGCTGACTCCCAGACCTTCTGAACATTTTTTCAGAAGATCTGATACTGCCGGATGAAGAAGATAGATCAGGAAAGCATATTTTCTTCCGGTTTCCACCAGTACAGAGGGAAAATTTATTTCCCTTCCATATAAAATAAGCCACAGAAACAGACAGATCACTGCAACACAATTTCCTGTGTAAATTTCTCCTGCTCCTCGGAAAGCATATTCCATCATGCTGAGTGCCACACCGAAACTCATCCCTGCTTTCAATCCCCATTGCATCCATTGCTCCAGACGTTTGCATACTATCTTATCCTGATATTCATGGATCATCTGACCTGTAAGGAAAAAGCTCATTCCTGTAAACAGAAAGTTTCTGTATTCCATAGTGTGATAAAATCTGTCAAAAAAGACACAAAACTCCGCTCTCCATAAAAGTATTGCCAGCAATACAGGTGCCATACAATATGCAGCCTTACGCATTCTCCATTTTTCAATCAGGAGAGCAAGCAGATAACAGTAAATTAATGCAGGAAGAAACCATAAATGTGCTCTTACCGGAGAAGTACTGTTGTACACGAAAAATTCCTTCAGATACTCTGTACTCACAAGCCCTTTTATCCATGTCCATACTCTCTCCCCATTCCAGGCTTTCATAAAACATTCCCAGATAAAATAAAACACAACTGAAACTGCAAAAAGCTTCATGATATGCAGGATTTTAGACAATATTCTTTTTGAGGCATTGCAATTTTGATAATAACAGAAATACCCGGATACCATAAAGAAAAACGGCACCGCACATCTTGCCAGTACTTTTACAAGCTGCCCGGCCTGTCCCGGAAAGCTTACATGGATGCATACCACCAGGCACGCAGCAATGGCCTTTACAGCATCCAGACTTTTATTTCGCATTTGATTTCTCACCCACCTTTTTCTGTTGTTTCATCTATAGCAGCAGAACAATCCGTAAATGTCTGACCTGACATCATTTCAGTCAAACAGATAAAATCATCCGCTTCGCTGCTATAATATATCAAAGCGAACCACACATGTCAAACCTCAGGCAGATACAGAAGTCATCAGCCAGCTTCGGTCCACCCTTGCAAGAAGTCTGGCATTATGATAGGCCATTCTGAGAGTCAGGCAGGTACGCCCCAGATATTTGCTTCCGTCCGAAGTTTTCATACACGCCAGTGCAAGGTCGGGTTTTCCCGGATGGCGGAGACAGATTGGGAGCAGCAGTTGAATTGAGTGATTATAATACTGTGGAATTGCCGTTCTGTAATCTGCCTCAAGCATTCTTTTTGTCTGTTTCAGCGCGCCGTCAAACAGCTGCATTTTCATGCTGCTGTCACGTACTTCCTTTGGAAGACGGGCAGCATTTTCCTCATCCCCGAAAATATGCTCGTACTGTGGAATTACCGGAAGTTTTGTATCAAACACAAGATCTGACGGATTTTCCACATAGCATGCCTTTTCCGGCAGACAGGTGATTCCTTCTTTTAACAAATAGTATTCTGTATAAAAGCCATCCAGAAACCAGGGCTGCCTGTCCGGGACCAGATTGGGAATAAAATACGCATAAATCGGCTGATAATAGTAATTAAAGAGTCCTGTATTAAATATGGCATAATTCTTTTTCTCCCACACCTTCTGTTCTTCATAAAGGCGTTTAAATGTATGTTCCAGGTATCCTTTCAGAATTCCGTTATCATCTGTATCCGAAAAGCTCCACTTCTCCGGCACCATCCTTGCCAGATTCTGAATCTGCCGATTATAGTCTCCGCAGTAAGTAAAATCAAATAAATTAATCATCAGGCTCCTCCTGTCCCTGCACCTTTCATATTGTCATTACTGTTCTCTCTTAATATTTATTGTATTTTGGAAAAAATATGGCAGAACTGCCAGATTATGATTTGTATGAAAATCAGTTTGGATTCTTATTTAACATACCATAGTTTCTGTCAAAAGACAAGAATTAGTATCCTTCAAATAATGTCAAAAATCACCATATAAGACTTACAGTTCAGTCAGTATAATATTATCTATCCGGTAATACCTGATGCTTGTAGCCTGCCAGTCAGCTGTGTTATACTCTACACATATCAGCAATACGCAAATACAAACTGAACAACTGTTTCTATTCGCATTTGCAGGCAAGACTATTTTTCTTAAAGAAGGTTTTCCCATGAAAAAAGACGGCTACTACTCTTCCGGAGAATTTGCACGGATGGCACATGTAACGCTCCGCACTATCCGCTATTATGACAAACAGAATATCCTCAAACCCTCCTATGTAACAGAATCCGGCGCACGTTTTTATACAGATGAGGATTTTGCAAGACTTTCCCAGATCCTGCTTCTGAAATATCTGGGTTTCTCCCTGGATGATATCCGGGAAATGACCATTGATGACTCGGACTATCATTTTATGGAAAATTCCCTGAACATCCAGCTAAAGCTGGTACGTGACCGTATCGAACAAATGCAGCTGGTGGAAAAGGCAATCCAGGATACCACAGATGCGATCCGCTCCCATCATTCCATAGACTGGAATCAGATGCTTGACCTGATCCACCTGACAGGCATGGAGAAAAGCATGAAAAATCAATACCAGAACGCCTCCAACATTTCCTCACGCATTAATCTGCACAGCCTTTATTCCCAGAATAAACAGGGATGGTTTCCATGGGTTTATGAGCAGTGTCAGATTCATCCGGGGATGCGTATCCTTGAACTTGGATGCGGCGACGGTGTTCTGTGGACACAGAATATTTCCAGCCTCCCCGGTAAAGTTTCCGTTACTCTTTCTGACCTTTCATCCGGAATGCTTCGTGATGCCAGACGTGCTATCGGACGCAAAGACAGCCGTTTTTCCTTCGAGGCATTTGACTGTGCAAGAATTCCTCATGAAGACAGAAGCTTTGATCTGGTCATTGCAAACCATGTGCTTTTTTACTGTGAAGATATCTCAGCTGTATGCAGCGAAATTCAACGTGTGCTCACTCCGGGCGGAAAACTGATCTGCAGTACCTATGGAAAAAAACACATGCAGGAAGTCAGCAGACTAGTCCGGGATTTTGACGACCGGATCGTTCTCTCCGCAGACAAACTCTATGAGCGTTTTGGCAGAGAAAACGGAGCAGATATCCTGGCACCGTATTTTTCCCGTATTTTCTGGGAAAGCTATAAGGACTCTCTTCTTGTCCCCGATGCAGAACCGCTGATTTCCTATATCCTCTCCTGCCATGGAAATCAGAATCAGTATCTTTTGGACAAATACAAAGATTTCCGGGGATTTGTATCGCGAAAGACAAAGGATGGGTTCTTTATTACCAAGGATGCCGGCATTTTTCTTTGTGAAAAATAACCAAAATTTAACTTTTTTGTAAAAAGTACTTGAAGGTGACCTAAGGTCACCTTTTATAATACAATCACCAGAGTCAGGATGATATCGTAACTCAGACTGACAATCCAGAAACCCGTTGATTAGTACCGCAGTCGCCTGATATTTTGCTTATCATTTACACAGATAACTGACAGAATATCGCTCCGACCGCATACTGCCAAATAACAAAGGAGAATACACATGAAAGGTATTATTTTAGCAGGCGGTTCCGGCACACGCCTTTATCCGCTTACAATGGTAACATCCAAACAGCTTCTGCCAATCTATGATAAACCAATGATCTACTATCCCATGTCTGTACTGATGAACGCAGGAATCCGCGATATCCTGATCATCTCTACTCCGCAGGATACTCCTCGTTTTGAGGAACTTCTTGGTGACGGACATCAATTCGGTGTCCATCTCACCTATGCAGTACAGCCAAGTCCGGACGGACTTGCTCAGGCATTTATCATCGGCGAAGAATTTATCGGTGATGATACTGTTGCCATGGTTCTCGGCGATAATATCTTCGCAGGACATGGACTGAAGAAAAGACTGAAAGCTGCTGTAAAGAACGCAGAATCCGGCGAGGGTGCAACTGTTTTCGGATACTATGTAGATGATCCGGAGAGATTCGGTATTGTAGAATTTGACCATGAAGGCAAGGCTATCTCAATTGAAGAGAAACCTGAGCACCCGAAGAGCAACTACTGTGTCACAGGTTTATACTTCTATGACAATCGCGTCGTAGAGTATGCAAAAAATCTGAAACCAAGTGCCAGAGGCGAACTTGAGATCACAGATCTGAACCGCATCTATCTGGAAAAGGGCGAATTAAACGTAGAGCTTCTCGGACAGGGATTCACATGGCTGGATACAGGTACACACGAGAGCCTTGTGGAAGCCACCAACTTTGTAAAAACAATGGAAAGCCACCAGCACCGCAAAATCGGTTGCCTGGAAGAGATTGCATATCTCAATGGCTGGATTACAAAGGAAGATGTGCTGAAGGTTTATGAAATACTGAAGAAAAATCAGTATGGTCAGTACTTAAAAGACGTTCTGGACGGTAAATATCTGGATGTATTGCACTAACCGAAGCTTTTAGACCTGTACAAGCGAATTCGCAGTCAAGTGAGTGATATATCAAATTTTCAAACAGTTATTTGATATATCACCCGCCATGCAGCAAGGCGGATAATTTTATCTGCCTGACTCTATAACAGAATCTTACAGATATTCATATTATATATTTTTTAAGGAGAATCACTATGAACATTATCGTAACCGGCGGTGCCGGATTTATCGGAAGCAACTTTATTTTTCACATGTTAAAAAAATACCCGGATTACCGCATCATCTGTCTGGACTGTCTGACCTATGCAGGAAACCTTTCCACTCTTGCACCTGTCATGGACAACCCAAATTTCCGTTTCGTAAAAGAAAGCATCACCGACCGCGAAGCAGTTTACAAACTTTTTGAGGAAGAACACCCTGATATGGTTGTAAACTTCGCTGCAGAGAGTCACGTTGACCGCTCCATCGAAAACCCGGAAGTTTTCCTTACCACAAATATTATCGGTACTGCTGTTCTCATGGATGCATGCCGCAAATACGGTATCAAACGTTATCATCAGGTATCTACTGATGAAGTTTACGGAGATCTTCCATTAGACAGACCTGACCTGTTCTTCACAGAGGAAACTCCGATCCACACAAGCAGCCCTTACAGCTCTTCCAAAGCTTCTGCAGACCTTCTGGTACTGGCTTACCACAGAACCTACGGACTGCCTGTATCTATCAGCCGCTGCTCCAACAACTACGGACCATATCATTTCCCGGAAAAACTGATTCCGTTAATGATCGCCAATGCATTAAATGACAAACCACTTCCGGTATACGGAACAGGCGAAAACGTTCGTGACTGGCTCTATGTAGAAGATCATTGCCGCGCAATCGACCTGATCATCCACAAAGGACGTGTTGGAGAAGTTTACAACGTCGGCGGACACAATGAAATGACAAACATTGATATCGTTAAGATCATCTGCAAAGAACTTGGCAAACCAGAAAGCCTGATCACCTACGTAGCAGACCGTAAAGGTCATGACATGCGTTATGCAATCGACCCGACTAAGATTCACAACGAACTTGGCTGGTTACCGGAAACAAAATTTGCAGACGGTATCAAGAAGACCATCAAATGGTATCTGGATAACAAAGAATGGTGGGAAACGATCATCTCCGGTGAATACCAGAACTACTATGAAAAAATGTACGCAAACCGCGGGGAGGCATAATTTATGAGAATTTTTGTAACAGGTGTAGGCGGTCAGCTTGGACATGATGTTATGAACGAACTTGCGAAACGCGGCTATGAAGGTGTGGGAAGCGACATTGCTCCTTCCTACAGCGGAATCGCTGATGGCACTGCAGTTACCACAATGCCTTATGTTCAGATGGATATCACTGACAAAGCTTCTGTAGAAAAAGTCATTAAAGAAGCAAATGTTGATGCTGTGATCCACTGTGCTGCATGGACAGCTGTAGATGCTGCCGAAGATGAAGAGAATCAGCCGAAGGTCCGTCTGGTAAATGTAACCGGAACTCAGAATATTGCTGATGTGTGCAAAGAGCTTGACATCAAGATGCTGTATCTGTCCACTGATTATGTATTCGATGGTCAGGGAACCACTCCATGGGAGCCTGACTGCAAGGACTATAAACCATTAAATGTCTATGGACAGACAAAGCTGGACGGTGAACTTGCCGTATCCGGCACAGTTGATAAGTTCTTTATCGTCCGTATTGCATGGGTATTCGGCAAAAACGGCAAGAACTTTATCAAAACCATGATCAACCTCGGAAAAACTCATGATACTCTCTCCGTAGTCAATGACCAGATCGGTACACCTACTTATACCTATGACCTGGCAAGACTTCTGGTAGATATGATCGAAACTGAAAAATACGGTTATTATCATGCAACCAATGAGGGCGGATATATCAGCTGGTATGATTTCACAAAAGAAATCTTCCGTCAGGCCGCTGCCATGGGACACCCGGAATATCTCCCGGAAAACATGACAGTCAACTCCGTCACAACTGCAGAGTATGGCGCTTCCAAAGCAGCCAGACCGTTTAACAGCCGCCTGGATAAGAGCAAACTGACAGCCAATGGTTTCACACCACTCCCCACCTGGCAGGATGCACTTGGACGGTATCTGAAAGAACTGGATTTCTAAATAAAAAAATCCGGCAGGACACCCAAATGACAGGTGTTTTGCCGGATTTTCTATTCTTCTCTATGCAGTTTTCTTCTTCTGCGCTGTCTGCCATACGCAGCATCCCACGATCAGAAGTATTCCCACAACATCAGTCATCAGTGACGGATCGATCAGCATCAGTCCGCCTGCTGCCATTAAGACACGAACCGGTACAGACATTTTCACTGACAGGAAGCCTTCCAGTGAGGAGGACAATCCAAACACACCGATCAGTGAGGTGATAAAGATCTGAACAACCTTAAGCGGTGTGGTATCGATCAGCAGCATTGCCGGATTGAAGCAGAATACATAAGGTACGATAAATACTGCGATAGCCAGCTTAGAGGCTGTAAATGCAGTCTTCATCGGATTGGCCTTCGCTATGGCTGAACCTGCGTAGGCAGCCAGCGCTACCGGCGGTGTGATATCTGCAACAATACCAAAGTAAAATACAAAGAAATGAGCTGCCAGTGTAGGTACTCCCATACGTACCAGGATCGGAGCACAGGTTGCTGCCATGATACAGTAATTGGCAGTGGTAGGTACACCCATACCAAGTACGATACAGCACAGCATAGTCAGAAGCAGTGCAATGATCAGTTTTCCGTTTGCAACACTGATGATTCCGTTGATCAGGTCATTGGCAAGTCCTGTCATGGTGATGGAACCGGAAATGATTCCTGCAACACCGCAGGCTACTGCTACGGAGATAACACCTCTTCCTCCTGCTTCCAGCGCATCAATACATTTGGTAACACTGATTCTGTTTTCTTTGTCAAAAAGACTTACGATAACAGAAAGAACGATTGCATAGCTGGCAGCCTTCTGCATGGTCATATAGTTTCCGGACACCCAGATTACCAGCATGACCAGAGGTAATAACAGATAGATTTTACGGATCAGAAGCTTAAATACCGGAAGTTTTTCCTTCGGAATTCCGGAAAGTCCTAATTTCTTTGCTTCCAGATGTACAGAAATAAAGATTCCTGTAAAGTACAACAATGCCGGCAGAATCGCCCTGACAATAATGTTGGAGTACGGTACACCCACAAAATCTGCCATAAGGAATGCGGCAGCTCCCATGATCGGAGGCATGATCTGTCCACCTGTGGAAGAAGCAGCTTCTACTGCTCCGGCAAATTCCGGTTTGTAGCCTGTGTCCTTCATCATCGGGATTGTAACAGAACCGGTTGTTACTGTGTTACCTACAGAGGAACCGGATACCATTCCACAGAGTGCAGAACTGATAACCGCTACCTTGGCCGGTCCACCTGCATATTTTCCTGCAATGCAGTTAGCCAGCTGAATAAAGAAGTTGGAGATTCCTGTTCTCTCCAGAAACGCACCGAAAATAATAAATACCACAATATATTTAGAGCATACATTTACAGGTGTGGAGAAAATACCCTCTTTTGTGTAGAAAAGATTCCGCACCAGGAATTTCACTCTTCCCCAAAATGCCGGATTGGTAAGCCCTACAGCCAGTGCATAGATCAGGAAAAAACCTGCCACAAACAGGATCGGCAGGCCCACGCATCGTCTGGTAAGCTCGATCAGTGCAGCAATACCGATAATACCGATCACAATCTGATAAGGGGCAAATCTGGTACCCTGATTGATGATCTGATTTGCAAAAAAAGTAAAATACAGAAAAGCACCTGTGCCTGCGATCATAAAAATAATATCGCCAATCGGCATGTAGTTTTCTCTGATATCTCCTTTTTTCGCCGGATAGGTAAGAAATCCGATAAGAATGATCAGCCCCAGAAAAGAAGTCAGTCGGATTTCCTCCAGGAAGGTTGCAAATAAGGTAACATAGATACACCACAGAGAAAAGGCAACCAGCAGGCCACGTACAGCCAACTTATATTTACCGGTCCACACACGAACGTTTGATTCGCGGTCATATTTCTTCATTACTGCATCTACATCTGCTGTGCTCATGTTCTCAGAACCAGCCTGCCCTTCCGGGGATGTGTTTGCTTTTTTTATCTTATTGTCTTTCATCCTGACTATTCCCCTTTCGTATCCACTGTAATTCCATGCTCTGCATAATAACGCGCCGCACCCTTATGGAAAGGAATGGTCATACCGGAAGTAGCGTTTTCCAGAGAAAGCTCCGCTCCTTTTGCATTCTCAGCAGAAATCTCGTCTGCATGGTCAAAAATTGCCGCAGTCATATCATAAACTGTATCCTCATCCAGAGATTCGGACACTACGATCGTCGCCTTGACTGTGATGGTTTCTACAGGCTCATCCTGTCCCGGATAGGTTCCTGCCGGAATCTGGTAGGATGTATAATATGGACAGTCACTCAGGATCGAATCCCTGATCGCGCCATCAATATTGATCATATAGACACCATTGGTAGTTGCAAGCTCTGTGATAGCTGTTGTAGGTGCACCTGCAACAATAAACGCAGCATCAATTTTTCCATCCTTCAAAGATTCCTTGCTGTCCTCAAAAGACAGATACTGGGGATGGATATCATCCAGGGTAATGCCGCCTGCATTTAAAACATCCAGAGCATTGAAATATACACCGGAGTTTGCCGCACCGATAGATACGCTCTTGCCCTTCAGATCTTCCACTGTCTTAATGTCAGGATCCATGGTAAACAGCTGGACAGTCTCTGCATACAGGCCGCCCAGAGTCCTGAAATCATGAGTTGCACCGTCCTGTTCAAATGCTCTTACGCCGTCCCATGCATAGGCCATTACATCTGACTGGACAAATCCAAGCTGGAAATCTCCGTCCTGTACTGACTGCAGGTTCGCTTTAGAACCACCTGTAGAAACTGCTGTAACCTTTACATTTGTATTATTGGTAATATACTGGGCCAGTACACCACCGTAGGAATAATACGTTCCCGCCGTACCGCCGGTACCGAACGTCAGACGTTCTTTACTTTGTCCGCAGCCGCTCAGAAGGCTGACTGCAAGTGCAAGAGTCAAAACAAGGCCAACAATCCTGCCAGCTTTTCTCCTGCCTCTGAAAAGCTCTTTGTTTCTCATAAATCCATCTCCTTCAGGTACATAATATTTTGAATTATAACATATTTTTTCAAAAAATGATAATCTTTATTGAATAATCTTACAAAAAACGTTACAATAAAGGAAAAACATGGATAACAAAATAAATAACAACCCAATGGAGGTATCTATTATGTCCGAAAGAAAATACCCTGTCATCACAATCAGCCGGGAGTTTGGTGCCGGGGGACACAGTATTGCAAGAGTAGTTTCAGAAAGGCTTGGTATCCCATATTACGATCGGGATTTTGCAAAACAGGCTGCTGCCAGAAGCGGATATTCCCAGGAGGATATTGATCGTGAGGGTGAAAATCTGAGCCGCAGTGCCAGACTTCTTGACAACATTCTGAATAACTCTGCAGGCTATTTCAGTTCCCATGATGCCATTTATCAGGCTCAGAAAGAGCTGATCCTCCAGTTCGCAGCAGAACAGGACTGTATTATTATCGGCCGCTGTTCCAATCTTATCCTGCGAAATGCCGGTATTCCCAGTCTGGATATTTTCCTTCATGCAGATGTGAATCTCCGCACAGAACATATTCAGAAATTAGGCCTAAACGGAAAGGAAGATCCCAGGAAATATCTCACCAAAATGGACAACCTGCGTGAAACCTATTTCAAAACCTATACAAAACATGAGCTTGGCACTTATCACGATTATGACCTGTGTCTGGATACCGGAAGCCTTGGATACGATAACTGTATTGAGATTATCACTTCACTTGCAAAACAGCAGGGGTTGAATCTGAAGCATCAGTAGAAGGACCGCTGCAAGCTGTAAAACAGCAACAAGGCTGTGGCAATCAGAAAATCTGTGCCACAGCCTCTTTACTTCAGTCCTTTTAATAGTTGTTTCTAAATTTCTTTTATTTTACAAACTCATCCAGAGAACTGATCTGGATTCCTTCTTTTACAAAAGCCTCTCTGATTTTTTCCACAAACGCCAGAGCCTTGGCTCCGTCTCCATGAACGCAGACAGAATCTGCCTGAATATCAATATCTTTTCCTGTAATTGCAGTAATCTTTTTCTCTTTGACCATACGGATCACCCTGACAATAGCCTCATTTTCATCAGTGATCACAGCACCTTCCTTACGTCTGTTTACCAGAGTACCATCTTCTTCATAGGCGCGGTCTGCAAAAACCTCCATAGCTGTACGCAGGCCCATATCCTGAGCAGCCTTTGCCAGCTGTCCGCCGGAAAGAGCAAGTACGATCAGACTGCTGTCAAATTCTTTGATTGCCTCACAGATCGCAGTAGAAAGGGCATAGTCCTCTGCAGCCATATTATATAAGGCTCCATGAGGCTTTACATGCTGCATTTTTACACCGGTTACTCTGCAGAATGCATCCAGTGCACCCAGCTGATAAAGCACATATGCTTTTGCCTCTGCAGGGGAAACACTCAGATTTCTTCTTCCGAAGCCCATCAGATCAGGAAAACCCGGATGTGCTCCTATACGAATTCCCGCTTCCTTTGCCATTGCCAGCGTATTTCCCATAACTACCGGATCTGAAGCATGATAACCGCAGGCTACATTTGCAGAGGAGATCAGCGGAATGACCTTATCATCATTACCGATTTTATAGTTTCCAAAGCTCTCTCCCAAGTCACTGTTTAAATCTACTGTATACATTCATCTTACCTCTTTTTTATTTATCATCCTTTGATTTTCAGCACATTTTCTATAAATCCCGTATCTGCCTTCCCGTCACAGAATACCTGATTCTTCATAATCTGATACTGGAAATCAAGGTTTGTCTCCACACCCATGACCACCATCTCATCCAGCGCAGAGCGCATTTTCTGCAGGGCAGCCTCTCTGTCAGGTGCATGAACGATTACCTTCGCAATCATGGAATCATACTCTGACGGAATCTTATAGCCTGTATAAAGGGCAGTATCCACCCGGACTCCGTTGCCTGCCGGAAGATGCATATGCTGTACTACTCCGGGACTTGGCATGAAATTTTTCTCAGGAATCTCTGCGTTGATACGGCATTCAATAGCATGTCCTTTAATCCGGATATCTTCCTGTTTAAAGCTTAACTCCTCTCCCATAGCCACACGAATCTGCTCAATGATCAGATCTGTGCCTGTAACCATCTCTGTTACTCCATGCTCCACCTGGATTCTGGTGTTCATTTCCATGAAATAGAAGTTGCCTTTTGGATCTACGATAAATTCAATAGTTCCTGCATTGGTATAACCTACTGTTTTCGCAGCAAGAACTGCATATTCATTCATTTTCCTGCGGGTTTCTTCATCAATGGCAGGAGAAGGGGATTCCTCAATCAGCTTCTGATGATTTCTCTGTACCGAACAGTCACGCTCTCCCAGTGCCACCACATTTCCATGACTGTCTGCCATAATCTGGATTTCCACATGGCGGGGATTTTCTACAAAACGTTCAATGTACATGGTATCATCCCCGAAAGCATTGGCTGATTCTCTCTGTGCCATATTAAACTGAAACTCAAATTCATCCTCATTGGCAGCTACACGCATTCCCTTACCGCCGCCTCCTGAGGAAGCCTTGATCATAACCGGATATCCAATCTCTTCAGCCAGCTTTTTACCTGTTTCTGCATCATATACAGGTTCCTTTGTTCCCGGTACAACCGGTACACCGGCATCCATCATGGTTTTACGGGCATGGGACTTGTTACCCATCTTATCAATAACATCTGCATCCGGTCCGATAAAAGTAATTCCGTTTTCTTTACATTTACGTACAAACTCACTGTTTTCTGAAAGAAAGCCAAAACCGGGATGGATAGCATCTGCTCCCATATTTTCTGCTGCAGCAATGATCCGGTCCATGTTCAGGTAGCTGTTTCTGGCAGGACCTTCTCCGATACAGATACGCTGGTCTGCCAGCTGTACATGAAGGCTCTTAGCATCTTCTTTTGAATAAACAGCCACACTTCGGATCCCCAGATTCCTGCAGGCACGTATGATCCGGACTGCAATTTCCCCACGGTTGGCGATCAAAATTTTATTAAACAATATGAAAGCCTCCTTATCCTACAGTCTCTTAACGCGGAACAGAGGCTGTCCGTATTCTACTTTCTGTTCATTGCTTACCAGAACTGCTTCTATCTCACAGTCATAGTCACTCTGGATCTCATTCATAAGCTTCATAGCTTCCAGAATGCAGACTGTCTGTCCTGCCTTTACCTGATCTCCCACCTTTACAAAGGCAGGTACATCCGGAGCAGCTGCTGAATAGAAGGTTCCCACGATAGGAGAAGTGATAAACAGACTTTCCTCCTCTTCTTCCTCAGCCTTTTCCACAGTTGTATTCACAGGTGCAGATGCAGCCACAGGTACTCCCGCTGCAACTACAGGAGGATGATCCAACTTGCTCATTGTAATCTTTACATCCTTGTCCTTATATGTGAATTCGTTAAGTGATGAATCCTCAATAATCTTTACCAATCCCTCAATCTTCTCTAAATCCATCGAACATTATCCTTTCTGTCTATTCTATATTATTTTTATGGTTATTCTTCAAACAGCTTACGCAGTCTCTTTGCCACCAGACGGCAGTCCAGAACCTCTTTACATGGCTGATGAATGATCTTTCTCAGCCCGTCAAGTTCTTTCATTTCCTCAACATAAAGAGCCTGAGCCTCCTGTACGGTAATTGCCTTGAAATGTATCTTATCATCTGTTTTTCTCTGTACCAGCTTGGGAATATCCACAGATGCTACTGTGGCAATTTTCCCATAACCGCCCGTTGTCTGACGGTCAGCCAGCAGAATGATAGGTTTACCATGGGAAGGTACCTGTATAGCCCCAAATGCGATTCCGTCGGAAATAATATCCGAAGTCTCCTTAGGAGCAATAAACGGTCCCTCCAGCCTGCAGCCCATACGGTCAAATTCATTTGTCACTGTATACTCACTGCCCAGGAAAGTCTGGATGCCCTGTTTGCTGAACATACCATCCTGCGGTCCCATTACTACCCGCAGTGTTGCTTCTGTCTGATCAAACTCATCCATATCAAGCTTTCGGGAAAGGAAAAACGGCAGATAACGTCTCTTAATACGAAATCCGATATAATCGTCCGCTTCCAGTTTTCTTCCCTTAAATCCGCCCAGACCACTCTTTAAATTGGTGCATCGGCTTCCCATCACTACCGGAATATCCAGATAACTGGAAAAAGCAATATAACCTCTGCTTCCCGTTCTGGCGCTTCCAAATTTCAGTACATCTCCCTTATTCATATACAGGGCTGTATACATGGGAGCCGGCTCTCCATTAATGGTTGGCTGGAAATCTCCGCCTGTGATTGCAATGATAGTAGCTGATGTAAATTCAAGGGTTGGGCCTATCAGCGTTATCTCCAATACTGCCTCATTCTCCGGATTATCCAAAAGAAGATTGGCTATTTTGAATGAACGGACATCCATGACTCCTGCCACACTGAATCCCTGACTCTGATATCCATAACGCCCCAGATCCTGAACCGTTGTCATCATTCCGCCTTTTAATATACGAATTCCCATTTTATGCCTCCTCATGAACGGTGCACTGGTATTCGCCACGTTCTACTAATTCTCTGATCCGTTTGTACTCATCTTCATCGATCGGTACAAAACGGATATAATCTCCTGCCTCTACCAGAATCGGGATTTCACGGTCCGGATCATAGGTTTTTACAGGTGTCATTCCCATCAGCTGCCATCCTCCCGGAGAATCCAGAGGATAAATCCCTGTCTGGGAACCACCGATTCCCACACTTCCTGCATTGATCTTGATTCTGGGATTTGCAAGACGGGGTGTATGGATCCTTTCATCCAGCCCGCCCAGATAACAAAAGCCCGGAAGAAAACCAAGCATATAGATCAGGTAATCTCTGGAAGAATGAATCTTTATTACTTCCTCTACGGAAAGTCCGGCATGTTCTGCAATATTCTCAATATCCGGACCATATTCTCCCCCATAGCATACAGGGATCTCATAAACTTTTCTGCATCCTTCACCTGCTGTAACTTCCATCTTTAACAGAATTTCCAGTCTTTTTTTCAGGTCATCGTAGGAAATCACACGCGGGTCATAATTAACCAGCAAAGAACAGAACGCAGGGATCATATCTACAACTCCCTCTATATGCTGTTCTTTCATAAGCTGTACAGTGGCAGTGATCTTCCGGTTGATCTCCGGACTGATCTCTTTGCCAAATTCAACCAGAACAGAAGAATCACCTTCTGTTAAAATTCTAATGTCCGGCATAATCTGCTCCTCTTTTCTTAATCTTTTCGCCATGTCTTTTTATCTGCTTCTTTCTGCATCACATGGCTGTTAATGAACCAAAAAGGTGTAACCTGGACGATCACACCTTTTTGATATACTCTCCAGTCTGAAAACCGGATACATTTTCCTCAATTATAACAATGTACCGATCTTAGATACAAATGTAGTCACACCGAGGTATGCTGTAAGAATTACCACGATCACTCCAAGAATGGTAAGTACTACCGGATGATGATAATTCTCTCCCATAATAGATTTCTTATGTGCAGCGATCAGACAGATTGCCAGGGTGATCGGAAGGATCAGACCATTCACAGCACCTGCAAGTACAAGAAGTACTGCCGGATTTCCAAGGATAAACATAATGGCTGTAGAAATAATGATAAATCCGATGATCACTTTATTTTCATTTTCCTCGATAGACTTGCTGAAAGTCTTCAGGAAGGAAACTGAAGTATAAGCTGCACCGATAATGGATGTGATTGCTGCGCACAGAAGAACCAGACCTGCAAAACGGTATCCGATTTCACCAGCCCCCTGCTTGAAGGCGTCTGCTGCAGGATTTGCAGCATCCAGTGTTACGCCCTTGACAACAACGCCCAGAACAGCCAGAAACAGGAAAATACGAACAATCGTAGCAATGATCATACCCATAACAGAACTCTTGTTGATCTCTTTCAGGTTCTTCTCGCCTGTAATTCCTGCATCAATCAGACGATGTGCGCCGGAGAAAGTGATATATCCTCCAACAGTACCTCCCAGAAGTGTAAGGATTGCAGGAATCAGATTTGTGGCACCGGCTTCCGGTACAAATGTATTCTTCAATGCACTTCCTACCGGTGGTTTTACCACAATGATCACAACAAAGATTACGATAATCATAATGGCACCCAGTACCTTGGTAATAGTATCCATGGCACTTTTGGCATTTTTCAGCACAAATACCAGGATTGCCAAAAGACCTGCCAGTATGTAACCAACTTTGGTAGGTATTCCAAGCAATGTGTTAAAACCAAGTGCTCCGCCACCTACGTTTCCGATATTAAATACCAGACCACCGAATACGATCAGTATAGATACCAGATATCCCAGTCCCGGAAGTACCTTATTGGAAACATCCTGACCACGAAGTCCGGTCACACAAAGCACACGCCAGATATTCAGCTGTGCAATGGCTGCAAGGATTACGGAAACCAGGATAACAAATCCAAAACTTTCCTGATACTGTCCGGTAAAGGTTGCTGTCTGTGTCAGGAATCCTGGTCCGATTGCAGATGTGGCCATCAGAAACGCTGCGCCAAGTAAGGCTCCGCCACTCTTTTTCTTTTCGCTCATTTTTATTGCCTCCTTTTCATGTTATTATCGCACATTATACTAAAAAATGAATATTTACACAAGCAAAAATTATTTTGATAACTTTTGATGTCGAATTTTTGTTACTGTTCACTGGTAATATCCCGCGAGGTGTTTTTTGTGAGCGAAGGTCACAGAAAACCCGAGACATACTGCGCGAATTTATGCGATTAGCATAAATTAAGTTTGCGAAGCAAACGATACTCCTTGGGCATTGCACAAGGAGGTTCATATTTCCTGCATCGCGAAGCGTGTTGCTGAGAACGGAGTGAACAGTAACGAATTTTTATAATCTGTATTTTGTAATAAAAAACAGCAAAGGAGTACCCGGATTCCCATCCGATACAGCTCCTTTGCTGTTTTTTCAGTTAAAATGTAAATTTATCCGCAAAATATGCATCCAGTTCATCAATCTTCACACGAACCTGCTCCATAGTATCACGGTCGCGGATTGTAACTGCTCCGTCGTTTTCGGACTCAAAGTCATAAGTTACACAGAACGGAGTACCGATCTCATCCTGTCTTCTGTAACGTTTACCAATGTTTCCACGATCATCATATTCACAGTTATATTTCTTGCTTAACT
Organism: Blautia sp. DFI.6.71; assembly: GCF_020593585.1. Taxonomy (NCBI): domain Bacteria; kingdom Bacillati; phylum Bacillota; class Clostridia; order Lachnospirales; family Lachnospiraceae; genus Blautia; species Blautia sp. DFI.6.71. Next base: position 13,864 of record NZ_JAJDMJ010000024.1, on the reverse strand, counting down.
GCTGATAGATCTTCTCTGCACCCTCATTAAGCTTCTTGGAAAGAGGAAGCACACCGATCTTAACAGGTGCAAGTGCCGGATGGAAATGAAGGACGGTACGAACGTCATTCTTCTCTGCATCCAGAACTTCTTCGTCATATGCGCTGCACAGGAATGCAAGTACCACACGGTCAGCTCCAAGTGACGGCTCGATTACATATGGAATGTATTTCTGTTTCTTCTCATCGTCAAAGTATGTCAGATCCTGTCCTGATACGTTCTGATGCTGTGTCAGGTCATAGTCTGTTCTGTCAGCGATTCCCCAAAGCTCGCCCCATCCGAATGGGAACAGGAACTCTACGTCAGTAGTAGCTTTGCTGTAGAAGCTTAACTCTTCTGCATCATGGTCACGATAACGAACTTCTTCATCCTTCAATCCAAGAGAATGTAACCAGTTCAGGCAGAAGTTCTTCCAGTATGCAAACCACTCAAGGTCTGTATCCGGCTCACAGAAGAATTCAAGCTCCATCTGCTCGAACTCACGTGTACGGAATGTGAAGTTACCCGGTGTGATCTCGTTACGGAAAGATTTACCGATCTGACCGATACCAAACGGGATTTTCTTACGTGATGTTCTCTGAACATTCTTGAAGTTTACGAAAATACCCTGTGCTGTTTCAGGTCTTAAGTATACTGTATTCTTGGCATCCTCTGTAACACCCTGGAATGTCTTGAACATCAGGTTGAACTGACGGATATCTGTAAAGTTATGTTTGCCGCATGTAGGGCATGGTACATTGTGATCTTTGATGAAGTTCATCATCTCTTCCTGAGACCATCCGTCTACAGAGCTCTCAAGTTCAATGCCATTCTCCTGGCTGAAGTCTTCGATGATCTTATCTGCGCGGAAACGCTCATGACATTCCTTACAGTCCATCAGCGGGTCAGAGAAGCTTCCCAGATGTCCGGATGCAACCCATGTCTGCGGGTTCATCAGGATTGCACAGTCAACACCTACATTGTATGGGGATTCCTGAATAAATTTCTGCCACCATGCACGTTTTACGTTATTCTTTAATTCTACACCAAGATTACCGTAATCCCATGTGTTTGCAAGACCACCATAGATTTCGGAACCCGGGTAAACAAATCCTCTTGCCTTTGCCAGCGCAATGATTTTGTCCATTGTTTTTTCCATGACTATTCTCCTCGTTCTTTTTATAAAATGCGTGTAACTGTTCATATCCGTCAGGCAATTTGGTTCACAATCCATTCCGCTATTTGATTAACGTAATAAACAGCTACAATTAACGTTATTATAACTGTATCTGATTTCTTTTTCAAGGTATCTCAGCTCATTATTTCCAGAATTTCCAGACTTTTGAACCGTTTTTCAGTGTTCGCAGCAATATAGGTATGGATATGACGTTCCAGTTCATGGAGTACTTCTTCTGTAACAGTAAATGTATAAAGCTTCCCAAGAGAAGCAGTTACTATGTACTGCATGGCATATAATGCAGGTGCTGAGATTCTCTTTGCATCATTTACATGTCCCAGACAGGCTTTATCCAGAATACCATGATTCTGCTGAGAAAAGAAAAGCTCTTCTCCCTCCACAGGCTGTCTTTCGCAGCACACACAATGAAACAGTGAAGGACACAATCCCTGTGCAGCCATCATACGAAGTTCAAAAATACACCTCACCAGCCTGTCATCAATATTCGGGTTCAGAAGTGCCTTCACTGTCACATACAGAAGGTTCATAGATTCTTTCTCGTCAATCCCCTCCTGTCCGAAATAATCTGCCAGTTCCAGAAAATAATATCCATAGTAAATTCCAGGCTGTTCGCCTGCCAGTTCCACAAAATGATGACTGATGGATACCTGATTCAGATTATAACTGGAACGCCCCTCATAAAGGGCAAAGGTTCCAAACACAAAAGGATTGGCAGCCGCCAGAAACTGGCTGTTTGGGCGGCGGGCTCCTTTTGCAAACGCGGAAATCTTGCCTCTTTCTCTGGTGAGAAGGACGATCCGCTTGTCATATTCTCCCACAGGCATGGCAGAGAGCACTACTCCCTGCACAGTTATCAAATCACTCATTCTCTCTGTTTCCTGACTGTCTTTTTATTTAGATTTCCTTCTTATCGTAACCAAAGTTCTTGATAAGGAAATCACTGTCTCTCCAGTCTTTCTTTACTTTTACCCAAAGCTTCAGATTCACTTTTGATTCCAGCATACGCTCAATCTCATATCTTGCATTACTTCCGATTTTCTTTAACATCGCACCCTGTTTGCCGATGATAATTCCTTTGTGAGACTCTCTTTCACAGATAATTGTCGCATCAATATCCACGATTGGATTTTTTCCCGGACGTGTTTTCATCCGGTCAATGGCAACTGCGATTCCATGAGGAATTTCCGCATCCAGTGCATGAAGTGCTTTCTCGCGGATGATCTCAGCCACGATCTGACGCTGAGGCTGATCAGTAACTGTATCCTCATCATAAAACATAGGACCGTAAGGCAGATATTTCAGGATACAACCGATAATATCCTGTGTATTCTGTCCACGCAGTGCGGAGCATGGGATAATCTCTGCGAAATCGCATACTTTTCGGTAGGTATCAATGGCAGGAAGGATTTCTTCCTTTGATACAGTATCAATTTTGTTGATGATCAGGATTACCGGCACTCCGATTCCCTGAAGCTGTTCTGCAATATGACGCTCTCCTGCCCCGATAAAGGTACTTGGCTCTACCAGCCACATAATGGCATCTACCTCTTTTAAAGTTCGCTCTGCCACCTGGACCATATATTCTCCCAGCTTATTCTTTGCCTTGTGGATACCGGGAGTATCGAGAAATACGATCTGACCTTCGTCACAGGTATAAACGGTCTGGATACGGTTTCTGGTTGTCTGTGGTTTCTTGGATGTGATAGCGATCTTCTGTCCGATGAGATGATTCATCAGAGTAGATTTACCTACGTTTGGACGTCCGATAATCGCTACAAATCCGGATTTAAAATTTTCGTTCATTCTGTTCTTTCCTTTTTTAACAATTGATCAGTGGTTTCACTTCCATCAGTACATCAGAAGCCTCAGCCACCTTGCTCTCGCTTCCCACTACACAGATCTGATCTGCTGCCAGAACTGCCTCTATGATCTCGGCCAGTGCATGAATATCCTCTGCAGACGCATTCAGGATCTGATCACGTTCTTTCTGGAGCATCTCCTCTGTCACACCGCAGAAATATGCTGTCTTGGAAACAGAACCTTTCATCTGAGGTGTCCTGGGCACATCCTTTCCGCTGATGGTACCAATGATATATTTTGTCATCTCCCGCTCATCTGCCTGGAAATTACGGATATAATCCGGAATCCCCTTATATACATCCAGTGTACGTTTCAGATGAGGATCACGGTAAGATACCAGATAGCTCTCACCATTCCTCTTAAATCCGCTCATACATCCATATGCACCGCCCTTTACGCGCAGATTCATCCACAGATAATCATAACTTAAGATAACCTTCAGAATTTCCAGTGCACCTGTATATTCCAGGCCTTTTTTCTTAAAGTTACCGGTCTGAGCCACATACTGAACCTGTCCGGAAGTCTTAAATCCCTCATTTTTCTTTGTGCAGGTCAGCTTCTCTTTCGATTTTTCCACTGGTTCTGTGCCAAGTCCTGCCTTTACAGCTCCCGCCAGTTTCTGAACTGTCTCCAGGGACTCTCTCTCACCTGTATAACTGATCATAAAGTTCTCCGGACGGAGAATTTTTTTCATCAGTTTGCAAAGCTCTTCTACAGTTTCCTCTTTTCGCTGTTCAAAATCTTTTTCCAGTTTCTCGATAAACTGATAATATCCGATTCCCGCCATCTCATCCTGAAATGCAGCCATCGGAGAAGAATATGCAGCTGCTCTGAGTACAGCAGTGGAATGTCCGGCACCTGTCAGGTTTACCTGTGCCCTGGACTTCACAGATGCAACAATCTCATAGAGACGCTTGGTATCCTCCAGTTTCGAGCTGTTCAGGATCTCCCCGATCATTTTGAAAAGGAAATCCATTTTCGTATAAAGTGCCTTACCTCTTACAGAGAACATAGCCTGAAACTCTTCTGTAGAATCAGCTCTGTCAAAAACCTCTACCCCACAGTTGATACCGCCTGTATTGGCATTGATTTCATTGAACAGTTCTCCGTATGTGTAATTCTCTGTATCCACATAACCCAGTACGGATTTCAAAAGTCCCAGATAAGGAATCTGCTCAGGCGCAATACTGTCAGTCTTAAACATCAGGTCTACGTAACCGATGCCATTTGTGCATACGTCATGGTAAAGGAACAGACTGTCATCTACCGTTAATTCTTCATTTATGATCTTTGCAGCTTCTCTTTTAATATCACTTCTCTTTAACATCGGAATGCACTCCAGTGCTTTTGGATCTTCGCCGGCTTCCTGATATGCTTCCAGTGCTTTCGTCTTCTCAACCATTGCATCCAGCTGTTCTTCAGAAAGACTGCTTCTGTATGCTTCCAGCTTCTCCTCCAGCTCTTTCTCACGCTGGGCTGCCAGACCTTTCTTCGGCACAAGAGTCATGATGCATCCATGTGGATTCTCAAGAAGATATTTACGGATCAGTTCTTCAAAATATCCTTCGTTTACTGCCTTTTTCAGTTTTTCAAAAACTGTAAGCTGCTGTACCTGTGCAAAGGGATTTCCTTTTTCATACAGCCAGTCTCCCAGAATATCCAGACTGTACATCAGTCCTTTCGGATAAGAGGAAAAATCAGCTTCACGATAGCGGAATTCAAAGTAATTGATTCCTGCCTCTACAGCTTTCCTATCAATTCCATTCTTAACAATATCTCCCAGTACCTGTCTGATCACAGATACGAATTCTTCTTTTCTGTCCGGATTGGAACCTTTTGCAATTACTGTAAAATATGGCTGGAGAATACCATCATCATAAGATCCATAGACATCCTTGCCTGCTTTTACATCCAGAAGTGCCTGCTTTAACGGTGCTCCCGGTGCGCTTAACAGTGCGTAATCCAATACCTCAAATGCCATCGCCATCTGACTGTCCGCAGCATTTCCCACAACCATGTTATAAGAAAGATAGGTATTGTCCTCTTCTCCCTCATTCTCAGCAACCGGATACTCAAGAGTCACATCCCGGCATGCTCCGAATGCTTTCTGTTCCTGAATAACAGAATCCACATCCAGATAATCAAAATGCGACAGATAATGCTCATCCAGGAATGCCAGTTTCTCTTCCATATCCATATTTCCATACAGATAAATATAGCTGTTGGATGGATGGTAATAAGTTCTGTGGAAGTTCAGGAAATTTTCATAGGTAAGATCCGGAATATTTTTCGGATCACCACCTGATTCACATCCATAAGTGGTATCAGGGAAAAGGTGATTCATAATCTCCCGTTCCAGAACTTCATCCGGTGAGGAGAAAGCACCTTTCATCTCATTATATACAACACCGTTATATTTCAGCGGTCCTTCCTTCTGTTCCAGATGATAGTTCCAGCCTTCCTGACGGAAAATCTCTTCTCTTTTATAGATATTCGGATAAAATACCGCATCCAGATAAACATGCATCAGATTCTGAAAATCCTTATCATTGCAACTGGCTACAGGATAGCAGGTTTTATCCGGATAAGTCATGGCATTCAGAAACGTATTCAGAGAACCCTTTACCAGTTCTACGAAAGGATCCTTTAATGGAAATTCCCTTGAACCGCAGAGTACACTGTGCTCCAGGATATGTGCCACACCTGTGCTGTCCTTAGGCGGTGTGCGGAATGCGATATTAAATACTTTATTCTCATCATCATTCTCGATCAGCATAACTCTTGCACCTGTTTTCTTATGGCGCAGAAGCCAGCCTGTGGAATGGATATCTGTCAGGTTTTCTTCTGTTACAACTTCATAAGCTGTCAAATTTGCTTTGTTCATGTATGCCTCCAGTAATTTTTTTTGGCTTTTCTTTATAATCCGCCTTCTCCCGGAAAATGAGCTTCGTAAGCTTCCCTTGCTGCCTTTGTTATCATTTCCAGTTCTTCCTGCATATTGATTTCTTCCGGAAACACAATGGCAGTGGTATACACATCTTTCTGAAGCTTACTCTTCGCACTTTTCTCACTGATAGGAACAATTCCGCACAGGGTAGTATTATATGTCTTGTCCTTCTCACAAAGTTCCATATAAGTCTTAACCATATGGCAGCATTCTCTGTAAAGCAGTTCCCTGTGAAGTTCGCTCTTTTCCTGCATTTCCCTGAATTTCAGTCTGGCAAGATTTTTCTCGATTTCTTTTCTGGCTCTCTTTAAACCAAACAGCTTTCCCGCTGTATCCTTGCTGTATTCCATTGCCATCCAAAGCGCCAGATACCCATCAGCACGTGTACCGGAACCTGCCTCTGAAGGTTCTCCGTAACGCAGTTCCCACAGTTCCTTACGGACAGCATTTGCCTCCTCATCTTCGCCTGCAGCAATAGACTGGTCAAGAAACATCTTTCTTTTCATCGGATCATGCTCTCTGTAATAAAGAGCAATTGTTGGTGTGTCTGTCATATATTTATCCTTTCCGGTTACTTTATCTGTAACTGTTTGCTACCTTTATCTTACAATCCCAAAATTTACTTTCATGGCTCTTCATAAGTAAGCTCTGTTTCTGCCAGAGACAGCGCCTCTTCAATAACCTGATCCATATCCATGTAGCGATACATGCCAAGTCTTCCGCCAAAGATCACATTCTTCTCTTCCAGTGCGCGACGTTCATATTTGTCAAACAGTTCACTGTTCTTCGGGTCATTGACCGGATAGTACGGCTCTTTGCCTTTCTCCCATGCTGCCGGATATTCTCTGGTGATCACAGTCTTTGGCTGTGTACCAAATTCAAAATGTTTATGCTCGATGATCCTTGTATACGGAACTTCATAATCTGTATAATTGACAACCGCATTGCCCTGATAATTTCCCATATCCAGCACTTCTGTCTCAAATCTCAGTGATCTGTATTCCAGTTCTCCGTAACAATAGTCATAAAATTCATCGATCATACCTGTAAAGAGTACTTTATCTGCCTGTGCAGTCAGTTCTTCTCTGTTTGCAAAGAAATCTGTATTCAGACATACCTGTACACCCTCCAGAAGTTTCTTCACAATACGTGTATATCCACCTTTGGGGATTCCCTGATAAGGATCTTTGAAATAGTTATTATCATAAGTATAACGCAAAGGCAGTCTTTTTATGATAAATGCCGGCAGATCTTTACACTCCCTGCCCCACTGCTTCCTTGTATATCCCTCTACCAGTTTCTCATATACGTCCTGTCCAACCAGTGCAAGCGCCTGTTCCTCCAGGTTCTTCGGATGGGTAATGTGCATTCTTGCGATCTGTTCCTGTATCTTCGCTTTTGCCTCTGCAGGAGTACGTACTCCCCAGAGCTGATGGAAGGTATTCATATTAAACGGCAGATTATATAACTCATCCTTATAGACTGCGATCGGTGAATTTACAAAATGATTAAATTCTGCAAACTGATTGATATAATCCCACACCTGTTTTCTGGAAGTATGGAAGATATGTGCACCGTATCTGTGTACCTGGATCCCCTCTACTTCTTCTGTGTAAATATTACCGCCGATATGACCTCTCTTATCGATCACAAGGCATGTTTTCCCCCGTCTTGTGGCCTCATGTGCAAATACTGCACCAAAAAGGCCGGCTCCTACTATCAGATAATCATATTTCTTCATGTGCGACACCTTCTTCTTGTAATATTGAAAAAGCAGTAACGCTTTTTTTGCGCTACTGCCATTATAACAAATTCATCCGAAAATGGATAGTCTTTCTATTCTATTATTTTCCTGTCACTTTATCAAACACATCTGTGATTTCTTTGGATGGTGCTTTCGTAGCCAGACTGAAGATAATGATCATCACAAGGCTGACAGCAAAACCTACAGCCAGAGAATAAAGTCCTGTATAAGAACCAAGAGTCTGTCCTGCTGCAAACGGTATATAATCCCAGACGATAACTGTCAGACCACCGGAAACAATACCTGCAACTGCACCTGCAAGGTTTGTTCTTCTCCAGAACAGTGACATTACCACAGTCGGACCAAACGCTGCACCAAGACCGGCCCATGCATTGGATACCAGTCCCATGATACTGCTGTTCGGATTCCACGCGATCACAAATGCCAGAACAGACACCACGATAACCGTAAATCTTGCAACTGCAAGGATTTCCTTTGAGTCTGCATCCTTCTTAATGAACTGATGATATAAATCCTCAGATGCTGCGGACGCTGTTACCAGAAGCTGTGAATCCGCTGTGGACATAATTGCCGCAAGAATACCGCAGAGGAAGATTCCTCCGATAAACGGAAGTCCCAGATGACTGGAAAACAGTTTATTGATCATCTCGATAAATACACTCTCTGAGGAAGATGCACCATTTTCACCAAGTACAGTCGGAAGCAGATATGCACGACCTATAATACCGATAAAGCACGCTGCTGTCAGAGAAAGGATATCCCACACGATTGCGATCGCACTGGATTTTTTTAATTCTTTCTCACTCTTTACAGCCATGAAGCGGGTAAGGATATGAGGCATACCGCAGTATCCAAGTCCCCATGCAAGCTGGGAAAAGATTTCAACAAATGTATATGGGCGCTCTCCGTTCTCAAAAGGATTCAGGAAAGCTGCTGCTCCCCCCGGTGCTCCGCTCTGTGTCAGAAGATCACTCAGACTTCCGCTCAGTGTCAGATATGCAACCAGCGGAACGATCAGAAGACCGATCAGCATCAGTGTTCCCTGTACAAAGTCAGTTACGCATACAGCCATAAATCCCCCCATAAATGTATAACAGAGGATGACTGCTGCACCAATTGCCAGAGCTATATGATAATCAATTCCAAATACTGTGTTAAAAAGTTTACCGCCTGCTGCCAGTGCAGAAGCTGTATAAACCAGGAAAAAGATTACGATCACGATGGATGAAAGCAATAACAGGATTCTCTTCTTATCCTGAAATCTGTTCTCAAGAAATGCCGGGATTGTAAGGGAATTGTTTGCTGCGATCGTATATTTACGAAGTCTGTGTGAAATACACACCCAGTTTAATACAGTTCCGATGAACAGACCTACAGCAATCCAGATCTGTCCTGTTCCCAGTGAATAAATTGCTCCCGGAAGTCCCATTAAGAGCCATCCGCTCATATCTGATGCCTGTGCTGAAAGAGCAGCTACCCATGCATTCAGTCCACGTCCGCCCAGAAAATAATCTTCCGAGCTGCTTGTTTTTTTCATATAAACCACACCAATGACTATCATAAGTAACAGATAGGCAACAAATGCGGACAATATGACCATTGTTGTACCACTCAAATTTACTCCTCCTTTTTTCTTCTTTTTTTCATACACTCTGGATTTGTCAAAGTATGTTCTGTTTCCTTCACATATTTATCCAAAAACAGAATACAGTCATTTTATATACTGCAAAAAGTAACCGGGTACCACTTCTGTACCCGGCTACTTTACCACATTACCTTAGCATCACGCAAGTGTATTTCTTGTTTTTCGACATTTTTCCGCCATTTTATGGAATTATTACTGTTACCGTCCAGCAAAGACCTTCACAGTAACTGTTTTATATTTTTACACCCAAACAGGTACTCTGTCAATCAGAAATTTATCTGTTTCTGTCTGCCAGCCTGTTTACATTCTCTTTTTGCTGTATGTTTTCTGCCTGCCAGAGCGTGTCTGAAAAATGCTTTACGCAAGATGTGCGTCACAATTTGTGGGAGATTTTGTTCGGATGAGGGCGTCGTAGCGGGCTACGACAACCGAATTCGGACAAAATATACCGCAAAGTGGGGCGTGCAGATTGCGGGAATGATTTTTCAGACACGCTCCAGGGCTTTATCTTTTTTCAGATAAACATTCTTAATATAGGAAATCAGTACCTCTTCCCCATGATCATTAAGTATCCGCAGCAGTCCCTCCAGATCTCTCTTTGTCTTAGGATGAATAAACCACAGCTTTTCCTTACCTTTCAGATAATAGTCCAGCGGCTGATGCTGATCATACTTATCCCCCAGGTAATTTCTGGAAGCACTGATCCTGTCCATCACCATTTCCGCAATATATTTACGGGGCATGGGCACACCATTGATGATATGCTCATCTCCCGGTGCATAATCTACCCAGTACTCAAAATGATGTTTGTTGCGCCCTTTATGATGAAGCCAGGATTTTGATATTCCTGTATCTTCTCTTTCTGCATTGTTGGGACTTCTGTCTCCCTGATAGTATTTACATCCAACCAGAAATTCCACAGGTGCATATTTGGACAGGTCATGAAGCAGTCCCTGTTTATACATACCAGCCCGGAAACAGTAATGCATAACCAACAGCTTATGTCTGGTTATTGTTTTAAAGTGCAGCCACGGATGCATCTTTCTTCTCCTCCTCTACAGCCATCAGCACCACGATCGTACGCGGTGTGACCTTCAGCTTTTTACTATAAGTTTCCTGTTCCTGCTCCAGGAAACCATTCTCTTTCACAGCACTGGTATCAATCACTTTCTTCCATTTTCTGTATCCTGCCAGATTAGGAAGCGCAAAAATACGATCTTCCCAGTGAAAGTTATATGCAACGTATATGGAAGCATCCTCGCTGCCGTCTGCCCGGTGCGCATAGGCGCCACAATACATAATTCCAAGCAGTCTGGATGTGTTCTCAGAATTCATATACCATGCGCGTTCTCCATGAAGGGAAACATCCGGCAGTCCCCTGGTCTGATAATCCACTCCGTACATTTCTCCCGGAACATGAAGAATCGGATGTTCTTTCCGGAAAGCAATGGCATTCTTTACAAACTGAAACAGGGATTCATTTTTCTTCAGTGCTTTCCAGTCAATCCATCCAACCTGATTATCCTGACAATAGGCATTATTATTTCCGTTCTGTGAATTTCCAAACTCATCCCCGCCATAGATCATAGGAACACCCTGACTGAGCAGCACCATAAGAAAAGCATTTCTGATCTGACGTTCTCTCATCTGTCTGATCTGCAGCCTTCTGCTTGGCCCTTCCACGCCACAGTTCCAGGAATAATTATAACTACTGCCATCGTAATTATTCTCCTGATTTGCCTCATTATGTCTGTAATTATAGGTCACCATATCATTCATGGTAAAGCCATCCTGACAGGCCATATAATTAATGACTGCATAGGTATTTGGATTCCTTCTGATATGGTAAGCAGCCGCTGAGACCATATCCTCGTCACTTTTCAGAAAACGGCGCATATCCTGCAAAAATCCCGGATTATACTGTGCAATACATTTGTCTTCCGGTTTCTTCTTTTTCCGGATCTGGCTCTCATCAAAATCGTGAAACATCAGCCGGGTATCACTTAAAACCCCGTCATGCATCAGCAATTTGGCAGAAACTCCCTCACCCAATACATGAAATCCGTCTACATGATAGTAAAGCTTCCAGAACTGCAATGCCCTGAGTGCTGTCACAGGATTACATTCTCGTGGAAAATACATTTCCATGATACAGGCAATTCCGGCCTGATGCAGTTTTTTAATGAATGTTTTAAACTCTTTCTCCGGATCATCTGTTGCACAGTAAGATCTCTTGGGTGCAAAATAATAGCCATACATATATCCCCAGAAATTAACACGTCCCTGTGTATGCTTCTCAGATACCATTTTCTCAGATTCAGAATTCTTACAGGTACCGCTTTCCATAAATTCATATGCAGGCATCAGTTCAATTGTATTGATACCAAGCTCTTTCCAGTACGGGATCATTTCCTCCAGTGCCTGAAAAGTTCCCTTTGTACCGGTTATCGTCCGATTCGCTTTTGTATATCCGCGCACATGCAGTTTATAAAGGATCATTTCGTGATATGGAATAGCCGGATTTTTGTCGTTCTCCCAGTCAAAAACTTCTTTTTTAAGAAATCCTCCCCTGACTTTGTGCGGATTCGTACCCACCTCTGCACCAAAGCGTTCCCGTCCCAGAATCCTGTACGCACAGGGATCAGTATACACCTTTCCATTTATCAGAAAATTGTACTCGTACTCTTTCAGATTAAAATCCGGAATATACATTGCATATACATTTCCGGTTCTGTTTTCTTCTGTAAAAGGAATCTCCACATAAGGTTTTGCTGATCTCTTTTTGTAGAGAATCAGAGATGCTCTGCTGTCTTCCGGTACCTCAACTGCAAAATTACAGCCATCTGCCAACGGATTTGCACCAGGCACAAGAGCCAGCCCCTTTTCTGTTTTCATCTTTCTGCTCTCAGCCATCTCTTTCTCTCCTTCATATTTTTTCTTGTTGCTCATTACACTTTTCAGAAACACTATACAACGCTATAATGTAATCTGAAGTTCTACCGGACAATGATCGGAACCCATAATTTCAGAATGGATTTCTGCGCCTTCAAGCTTATCCTTCAACTGTGGAGACGTGATAAAATAGTCAATTCTCCACCCTGCATTCTTCTCTCTTGCTTTAAATCTGTAAGACCACCAGGAATATCTGCCCTCTACATCCGGATAAAAATAACGGAATGTATCGATAAATCCACTCTCCAGCACCTTACCAAAGCATGCTCTCTCTTCATCTGTAAATCCGGCATTTTTCCGGTTGGTCTTAGGATTCTTCAGGTCGATCTCCTGATGTGCCACATTGAAATCCCCGCAGCAGATCACAGGCTTACTTTCCTGCAATTTCAACAAGTATGCCAGAAAATCCTCTTCCCAGTGCATACGGTATTCCAGTCTGCGCAGTTCACTCTGGGAATTTGGTGTATATACAGTCACCAGATAAAATTTTTCATATTCCAGGGTGATCACACGCCCTTCTTTGTCATGTTCCTCAATTCCAATTCCATACGCCACAGACAGTGGCTCTTTCTTTGTAAAAACAGCAGTTCCGGAATATCCCCGTCTGTTGGCATAATTCCAGTACTGATAATATCCCGGAAGTTCCAGCTTCACCTGCCCCTGCTGGCATTTCGTTTCCTGCAGGCAGAAAATATCCGCATCAAGTGCTGCAAAGCTCTCTTCAAACCCTTTGCCAATGCATGCACGTATACCATTTACATTCCATGAGATTAATTTCATAATCAACTGATCCCCTTTGTTTTCTTATTAGCCCTGTTCAGCATTTGCTAACGATTCTCCCCTGAACGCTTCTGGTCTATTATAGCACGTTTCATGACTGTAAAAAACCTCTTTTTCTCCGGTTTCTGCTCATTGCATTTTTTTCCGGTTTCTGCTACAATGAACTGACATCAGATAAACATAGTCCCTGATAAATAAGAAAGAATGAGGAATATAAAATGAGTGACGAATTTACAGCTGGCGGATGTAACCCGAGTGACTGCGCTTCCTGCGGTGGTGGATGCAGTTCAGCCGGCGGATGCGATCCTGTTGAAAACCACAAGACAATCACCCTTACCATGGAAGACGATACAGAGGTAGAATGTGCGATCCTCACCGTTTTCCCGGTAGATGCTAAGGAATATATCGCACTTCTCCCACTTGATGAGAACGGTCAGAATGAAAGCGGCGAGGTTTACCTCTACACATTTGCCCGTACTGAGAGCGGTGATCCGATGCTTTCCAACATCGAAAGCGATGAAGAATATGCAAAAGCCGCAGTTGCTTTTGACACAGTTCTCCAGAACGCAAAAGATTCTATGGAGAAGATTGATTGATCTGTTAAAGAATTTCATATGTAAGACTAAAATAAGAACCATCATCATTGATATGCTACCCTCATATAGGACAATGAAATATAAAAGTCCTATATGGGGGTAT
>NZ_JAJDMJ010000221.1:0-220 GCF_020593585.1 Blautia sp. DFI.6.71 | reverse complement strand
ATTATATCGGTTTCAGTTATTATATGTCTTTCTGTACAAAAGCAGAACCAGACAATCCGGAATATGATTACCGTGGAGAAAAGGATCGTATAAAAAACCAGTATGTAAAGGCAAGTGAATGGGGATGGCAGATTGATCCGATCGGACTGCGCTATTCATTGAACTGGTTTACAGATCGCTACAAAGTACCACTGTTTATTGTAGAAAATGGATTTGGAGC
>NZ_JAJDMJ010000220.1:0-225 GCF_020593585.1 Blautia sp. DFI.6.71 | reverse complement strand
CTTCATCCTCGGCCAGAACCTCACTGGGTCACAAATGCTCGGGATGGCATTCGTCGTCACTGCGGCCTGGCTCGTCATGGCCGGCGGCCGACAACGGGAGTGACTAGGCTGGCAGTAACGGATCACGACCTCGAAAGGACCATCGATGGACGTCAACTCCCGTGTGCTTGAACCGCGCGGCCTGGAGAAGGTGGCCAAGCTCATCGATAGAGGGGTGCGCATCCC
>NZ_JAJDMJ010000219.1:0-225 GCF_020593585.1 Blautia sp. DFI.6.71 | reverse complement strand
GATCAAAATCAAAGCGTGCAGGATTCTTTTTTGTAGTATGCACCAGATGCTCTGCGGCATTAAACCGCCTTTTTGCATCAGGGATCTCTGCCAGTTTCTCCCACACCTGCTCATATATTTCTGTCAGGTAACTGACCGCAGACCGGTAGATTTCCAGTGTCTGGCGGACCGGGATATTCTGTTTTCGTAATTCTACGCCATAGCTGGATACGGTCTGCATCTCTT
>NZ_JAJDMJ010000218.1:0-225 GCF_020593585.1 Blautia sp. DFI.6.71 | reverse complement strand
AAGAGATGCAGACCGTATCCAGCTATGGCGTAGAATTACGAAAACAGAATATCCCAGTCCGCCAGACACTGGAAATCTACCGGTCTGCGGTCTGTTACCTGACAGAAATATATGAGCAGGTGTGGGAAGAACTGGCAGAGATACCGGATGCCAAAAGGCGGTTTAATGCTGCAGAGCATCTGGTGCATACTACAAAAAAGAATCCTGCACGCTTTGATTTTGATC
>NZ_JAJDMJ010000217.1:0-226 GCF_020593585.1 Blautia sp. DFI.6.71 | reverse complement strand
AATATAATATCCATTTACTTATAAATAGATGCTGTTGAAATTAATTTCTGACAACAACAGGGCACACCATAACCGGTATGCCCTATCTATTACAAACGATATAGCTATTCAGAATAATCTAAATTTATTCAACCCTAAGCAGCTCGCAGTTTCCCTGCATATCCTTCCAGAAATCCTTTATAGGTGTGCCGCGAAACTGATTGACTATGCTGCAGTTCATTGCACC
>NZ_JAJDMJ010000216.1:0-226 GCF_020593585.1 Blautia sp. DFI.6.71 | reverse complement strand
ATCATGCGGGCAGACGGAACTGTCCTGGGAAGAAAATTCATAGATCATCCCAGTGAAAAAGACCGGATGTACCGCACACTGAGACGGATCCGCAGATCCCAGAGGGAACATGGTTCTGCGCAGACACAGGGAAGATGGGCATATACGAAACGTCTGAATACAGAACTGGGCAAAAAGATTGCAGGTGCGATTGTAAGATATGCGGAAGAAAACCATGCAGATGTGA
>NZ_JAJDMJ010000023.1:0-57406 GCF_020593585.1 Blautia sp. DFI.6.71 | reverse complement strand
GCCACCCTTGCATATCATAGAAGAATCTTATTTACAGACTTTTTCTCACAGTCTCAATCTGGATACAATTTCAACTGCATCGTTGATACACGCTGTGTTTATCTCGTTTACTGTATCATTCATAAGAATTTAATTGGTTATGTTTATTGTGATGATAGAGTAGCCTTTGTTTTGAACATCTTCCTTGAAAGATTTGTAAACGATACTGTAGATTATCATATTCATTATGTCGGCGTAGATTCTTTAGATGAAGAATGTATTGAATGCAGAAAATACTCTGATTATTGTGAACATATTTTACCTGCTTTCTGGATAGATGACGATTTTTGTGAATAATGAAACACTGGTGTTTGGTTATTCAAAATTTAAGCTGATAGATACTGGTGTTAAGTATATTAATCCGAAGCATTTTTCCGTAAAAAACTTTGTAAAGTATTGCAGATTCAATAAAGAGTGAAATTACAGTAAAATAAAAGATAGTTTTTTCGTTCCTTTGTTATGCCATTGTTCTACGCCGGAATCTTTTCTGCCATCTCCGGCAGGCACTTCTCAAATAATTCCCGATATCTTCGATACCCTTCATCCCGGAGTGGACCTTGCAGTGATGTCAGAGACCAAAGGAGAAGCTCTTCCTCTTCCACAGCATACGGAGAGGTATAGACAAATTTTTTCCCGTCAAAATGCGGTTTTGATAACTTCAGTATTTCCGTAATCTCTCCTTTTGTTTCCGCCTGCATAATCATTTCCACTTTCTTCCGATGGAACTCGCAGACGATGCTCTCCAGAAATCCCTGCTTCAGATAAAATTCCGCCCTTCTATAAAGTTTTACAAGAGCCTCCACTCTTTCATCAAATAACTTGTCCTTTTCACTGACTATCATCTGTGCCAGTGCGTTTGCATGTTCCATAACCAATGCTGTTCCCATTACATTTCCTCCCATAATAAAAGCTGGCATAAGAAATTTCTTCTCACACCAGCACGATTCTTTTATTCCTCTGTGATGATCTCACTGCTTAATTTTCCATGTACCAGATAGCGATAATTCCGTCTGGAATTGACACAGGTAGACAGCGTAACTATCCGATCCGTTGCCGACAGCTCGGTGCCGGTATCATAATCCCTATAAGAAGACACCGTATCCAGAAACGTCTGAAAATCTTCCGCTTCCGGGAAATGATACCTATATCCCTCACTTCCGGTTCTTCCCGCATAGCAGGAAAAGATACGATACTTGAGGATCTTGTCCGGCAAATAGAGATAAAACTCCGGATGTTGTTCAAATAGCTCTTTGTCTTGATACTTATCCAGAGTTCCGAACATGCTCCCGTTTTTCATATTATGCCCGTACACGATCGTATTCTGATCCGTAAAGTCCGGCTGATTATGGCAGTCCACAAAGATGCTCCCGTTGATATTGGATTCTCCCGAAAAAAGGTGATGAAGATAATATGCATTATCTTTCCCCTGTACCACTGGATAACTGATATCCAGTGCCGGAATCTGAATCCACGCTATGACATCCGGATTAACCGCTTTTAAACCTGCAAAATCAATTTCCAGATACCTATTCTTAGGTTCCTCCTTTTCTTTCTCAGGCTCCGGTGATTCTTCTTCCTCTGGTTCCTGAACATATTCCTGCAGTTTCTCGTAACTTACGTCCCCTTTCTGATACTTCAGATAAGCACCAAAGAGTTTTCCTGCCGCTGCGAGAAAAACAAGCAACAGGCAGATAATGAGTCCTGCAAGAACCGTATTTCCTTTTTTTCTCATGATTGTTCTCCTTTCGGAAGAGCCGAAGTCTGTGCCCCGGCTCCTTCCTTCTGTTTGATGGCGGCTAAATAGTCATCAATCCCCTTGTGTTTCCCGTTCCACTCCCCGCTCTCGTCCATATCCCAGACCATCCGGTTCATCGGCAGGGAAAGCTCCCGGCAGATTTCATAGACCTTATTGCAACCGTTCTGGATAATCCTCCGTTTCTCCGCCTTATGCTGGCAGATAACAGGGGAACGCTCAAAACAGACCGCACACTTACTGTCATGATGATTACAGGCTACTTTCATCTTCTTATCCATGTCATACGCCTCCAAAAGCTGTTTCATCCCATAACCTTTCATCCGTTCCAGCACTGGTTTTAAATTCCGATACTGATTCACTCCGGCAACACATACAAAGGTCGCACTGGATAGATAATGGGCGATAGTTCCTTTTAACGCCCCTTCTGTCAAATAGACTCGTTCAGCATGAAGATCACCGATGACATGTACCGGACTTCCAGAGGAAACTCCCTGGTCATAATTGACACTGGACAGCCAGATATATTTTTTCGTGTCAGTCACATGATCTACCCGGATCTGAAAACCCTGGATGAACCCGTCCAAAGAAACTATGGGAATCAGGATTCCTGAGTTTTCTGCTTTGAAGTTAATCGTCCAGTTTCCGTCTGTATCCCGGTAGAATCCCGGCACGCCTTTCACCCTATATCCTTCTTCTGCCAGCCTTTTGACCAGCTTCTTCATTCCAAACAGCGGGACACTCCGGTAACGCTGTGCTTCGATCTGTTCCGGTTTTAATCCCCGTCTTTGCAGATCCTCCTGATGCTTCCTGTTAAGCGTGAGCATGGACAGCATTCTCTGATACGTCCGATGGATTTCCTCTATGGGTGCAAGCTCTGCCGTTGCCTTTTCTTCCTGTACCGGCGTTGCTTTGATATAATCCGTCCGGTATTCTCCTTTTCCTAATGCTTCCCGGATCTGCTGATTTGCTTCGGAGAGTGTAACATTGTGCAAATCCGCATAAAGCTTCAGCATCCCCCCGGACGCATCACAGCGGTTGCACCGGAATACATTCTTTTCCACATTGATATTGAGTTTTCCATGCGTCTCTCCACAAAACGGGCAGTCATAATAGTTTCCCCGCCGCTTTCTGAGATGCAGCACCTGCACCACATCCAGTATTCCATAATCAAACCCAGACATATCATAATACATCCCGGTCTCTTCCTCCTTTCCCCCACAGAAAAAAGCTCTCTGCGGGGTTCTTCCTTAACCAGCCATCGGCATTGCTTTTTGTAAAATTACCTTTGCTGCCGCCGGAACCAGATTGTTCGGTCCGGAATATTGCTCGGCAAACCACTGGATCGTTGACGGGCTTTCAACTGCCACCTGTCCCATGGTCTTTCCGCCGTATTTTCCCTTTCCCGGAATCACAGTCCCGACTGCCATTTCATAGTTCATGTGTTTCATCAGTTCTTCTACCGGAAGGGACGTATCCAGATTCTGTAATGCTCCCTGCAGCATCTGTCCGGTCTTTGGCGGCGTAGAGGCAGCCGGAGCGGAACCGTAGCCAGGCATTTGTCCACTGCCATGGTAAATGGTGCTTCCCGCCGCCTGTGCCTGCTGATAGAACTGATTCATCATCTGCTGACCTGCATATTCCGACTGGCCTGGCATCTCTCCATAATTTGGCATAGCCGCCTTTGGCATGACACCCGAATCCGACATGGCAGCATTTGCCATGGCATCTGAATCCGGCATCTGTGGATTCTGATATGGAATTCCGGCATCTACCTGTGCAGGATCATTTTCCTCTCCCACATCCGCAAACTGCACACCATATCCAGCATCCGATAATGCCCTTCCTACGGCTGCTGTTTCCGCCATTTCCAGAAATTTGTCTCCAAACTTCGGATCATCGCTCCGGAATTTCTGTGAAAAGGAATTGGCTACATAATTGTCTTCCTGATCACATTTATCCAGATAGATACGTGCTTCCACAACTGCCATATTCTCTGTGAAAGTGATAATTCGGCTGATGATCTTTCCTGCAGGATTGACCAGACGAAACCAGAGCTTCCGGTATTTCACATCCAGATAAAGCTGCTCCTCCTGCCCTTCTTCTCCAATCTTTCTTGCCAGTTCCATCGGATGGAAGCCATCCACACGGTTTAAAGCGGCAACTGCCTCTGATTTCTTATACAATAATTCTTTCATTCTCTGCTCCTTTCATTTAGAAAAGCAGACGTTCCCCTATATAAGAGTAATAGTCCGCTTATTTCAAAAATTGAAAAATATTTTTAAACAACAAGTTTTAACTGCTCCATTTCCGGTTTCTGTTCACTCTGATACTGATCGTAATACTGTACGATCCGCTCACTCAGAATGGTGTTCCTTGTCCCGCTGTCATCCGTATGGATTGCCTGACAGACTGCAGCCCATTCCCCTACCAGATAAACCTTGCTTTTCGCTCTGGTCACTCCGGTATAGAGAATATTGCGCTTCAGCATCATATAAAAGGCTTTTACCCAAGGGATGATGACAACCGGACATTCGGAACCCTGTGCCTTATGGATGGTTGTTGCGTTAGCATGTTCGATCATTTCCATCTGGTCAGCTTCATATTGCACCTGCCGCCCATCCGGGAATCCGATCACTGCCCTGGCATTTCCATCCTCATCCGTGATACAGTCCAGTATCCTGCCCAGATCGCCGTTACTCGCCATCTCGGTATTTTTATTCTGTAAAATCTTATCGCCAACCCGGAACACCTGACTGCCGATATGCAGTTCCTTCTTCCCTGCGATTGGCGGATTTACAAAATCCTCCAGAGATTTGTTCAATTCATCCACTCCGGCAGCACTGCGTTTCCGATACGGAGTCAGGATCTGTACCTGATCCATGCCGTTTTTTGCAATCTCGTCCAGATAAATCCTCCGGACAATCTCTGCCGCTTCATCTGCTCCTTTACAGGCAATGAACTGAAAATCCTCCCCAAAGCTCAGATTAGTCTTATTCTCCTGCATCAGTTTTGCATTATAAGGTATGCTGCTCAAAGCGCCCTGCCGGTAAACCAGATCCAGTACCGTGACCGGAATCAGCCCGCAGGCAATCAGTTGCCGGAACACATCCCCGGCTCCTACGGATGGAAGCTGGTTCTTATCCCCGACTAAAAGGACTCTGGCATGTCTGCTAACCCGCCGGAAAAATTCATAGGCAAGATGCATGTCCACCATGGACACCTCATCTACATTTAGAAATCCGGCAGACAGGTACTCAAAATCCGGTTCAAAATCCGTATCATCTCCCAAAAGCCCCAGGGCCAGATGCATCGTGGATGCATTTTCACAGCCGGTACTCTCCACCATACGTCTTGCCGCACGTCCGGTCGGAGCCATAAGCTGTACCTCTGACCTGCATAACGCCTGATGGATATAGAGAATCACCTTGAGAACCGTTGTCTTTCCGGTTCCGGGACCTCCGGTAATAATACTGATGGGATGTGCAAACACCATCCGCACTGCCTGTTTCTGTGTTTCTGACAGCGTGATCCCCAGTGTCTTCTGTGCCTTTTCCAGCTCCGGTTCAATGGACAGCAAAACCGGCTTCTCCAAAAGCCGTCTGGCTATCATGGAAGCGGTCTGTGTTTCTTCTTCATACTGCCGGATAGAATAGATCCGTTCTTCCTCCACAACAATGCTTTTTTGCAGCACCAGCCGGTAAAGCACCTGACTGACATCCTGCTCCGATACTGCCATGACCTGCAGATCCCGGTTCAGCATTTCCAGTGCTTCCCTGATAACCTCCTGACGCTGCTTAAACAGATGTCCTTCTTTCATTGCCTGATTCATGATATGTCCGATGCACCCGGATATCCGCATGGGATCATTGAGTGCACAGCAGCACTGTCTTCCGATCGCATCCACAGTCAGAAACCCAAAGCCTTTGACTGCACTCAGCATGTAAGGGCGGTGCCGGATAATATCCACCGATTCATTTCCGAATTTCTTCAGAATCATATTCACTTTTTTGGGTGTTACCTTAAAAGGCGCCAGAAACGTCATCAGTTCCCGGAACACCTGGTTTTTTCCATAGGACTCCACAATAGCAGCCAGCTTCTTCTCGGAAATTCCACGGATCTTCAAGAGTTCCTGCGGGTTGTTTTCCATGATTTCCAGTGTCTGAAGCCCAAACTTCCGGAAAATAGTATCTGCCATCTTGGGACCGATACCTTTGATTGCACCGGAAGAAAGGTATCCTAAGATACCCTCCTTTGTCCGTGGTACAACCTCCATGAAATTTTCCACCTGATACTGAGTTCCATGCTCTCCGCTCTCCCATCTGCCTTCCATCTCAAGCTCAATCTCGTCTGTAAGCGGAAGACCGAATCCAATCGCTGAGAAGCCGATGATATTCCGGGATGCCAGATATTTGTCTCTGGCTGACAGGGGGACAGACGTATCCTGTGTGGTGAATATGGCAATCGTATACCCATTCTCCTCATTCTGGAAAATCTTATGTTTAAATCTGCACCTCATTGTTTATATCCCTCCAGCTTTTTATCCGCATCCGTTCATTTGGTTTTCTCATTACGCCGCCTCCTTCTTAATTCGGAAAGTACGGCTCTCCGTTGTTTTTGTATATTCCTCATAGATATCCGGATGCTGGTTTTTCAGCTTCTCCATCTGGTCTTTCCCAACCGAAGTACGTCTGGTCGGATTATAGGTAATACGGTAACGGTTCGTACCGTCCTCCAGCACTGCCTTGCAGCCCTGCCCCAGCTGTTCCACAAAAGGAACACTGATTGCCCGCTGTTCTGCTTCGATTTCCTTTTTCCGTTTTTCCAACTGTGACTTTTCCTCCGAAAGGGTAAGATACTTCTCAAGATTTTTTGATTCCAGACCGGAAAGCACAATTTCCGGAATAGATTTGTCTGCAAAACCACCATAATTACGGATATTTGCCAGAACCAGATCGGAATTCCCGTTATGCGGCGGTACTACATTTTTCAATACATGTTCCTGCCAGAAATACGTTTCCTGATCAATGATGTCTTCTTCCTCAATCAGATCACGCTCAATGGTGCGATACACAAACTCATTCTCGTTATTTCCATACAGGCATGCGATAAAGGCTTTCTGCATATTCATCACAGACAGATAATGCCTTACCTGCAGCACATAATGAGCTGGAATACCCTCATCAGCCCACTTATCTTTCGCATTATAATTGCAGGTTTTACATTCCAGAATCGCAAATGTCCCATCCGGCATACGAACAAAAAAATCCACATCTGCAAGCATGAACGGATATAATGGATGCCGGAACATGACACGTACCGGAAATACTTCCAGTCCGGTCTTTTTGGAAAAGATTTCTGCCACCAGATCTTCCAGCCGGTGTCCGACTTCCTTGGCAACCCAGTTGCTTTCCTCTTCCTCCTGAATGACCGGCTGCACACCTGTTTTGTTGTAAAACAGATCCCGGATAGTGGCAAATGGAGAGATCCCCATGATTGCCGCTACATCACTGCCGCCGATTCCTTTTTTGCGGTATTCCAACCAGTCTTCTCTTGACAGGTTACTGATATCCACAACCTTTTCCGGTGTATACTCTGCTTTGTTATTCATTCCAATTCCTCCTAACATTTGACTGCTCCATAAACGTCATATTTTTTCCAGTCTTTTATAAGCGCCTTCGTAATATCCTCCTCCAGCTTCAGGATGCCCTGTCCGGACATTCCTTCACAGGCTGCAAAAAAGGAGGCTTCATTCATGGCATAATAAAGATCATGTGCCGTACAGGCACCTTCCCCGTTCTGGGATACAAATAGCTCCACCACCTCATTCCGGATCTTCTGTTTAATGCCAAGTTCCTTCATCAGCAGCTTCAGGCAGTTCACCGGATTACGGATCTCAATGTCCATAAGCTGAGTAAGATTCTTCATCGCATCCACATAGCGGGCGCATACCTGCTCCAGATTTTTCCGGAAGTCCAGAATCGTTGCCCCTTTATCGTGAGCCAGCTTGATTGGACTTCCCAGACTGATAACGCCGTTTGGTCCGTCTGTCAAAAGCATCGGATACAGATTTGCACCGCTCGCTGCCACGTCAGATGTGGTAAAACGAAGTGCCGGTGACAGGATCTTCTCATCCATTCCGTGTGCATCCAGTGCTTTTCGGTAAGTATCCAGAAGTTCCTGACTTCCTCCGAGCTTCCACATGGCAGATACAATGGAATGGTCATAGATACCAGAGCCCTCCATGTAAACACTGCCTTTGAAATTCAGATTCAGATATTCGCAGGTTGTCTCAAACATGGCTTTCATATCAAGGATGCAATAATCATGTTTATCCCCGCCATGTACTGCGGAAACCTTTCCGTCCGCAATCTTAATCAGGGCATCCCCTTTTGCAACCCGCAGGCAGTAATTGACTACCTTCGCATATGTTGCCTTATCCAGCTTGCGAAGCCCGTCTCCATTGACACCTGCGCGGCTTAAAATGGTGCGGATGGCACAGTCACGTACCGGATAGGATTCTCCTCTCATTTTCAGTACAAGCTGCGTATTCTTCTCTGTATCCTCCAAAATTTCTTCCATGGATGCATCTGCCGCATCCAGATTTTGAGCCTCCTTTTCCAGTGGTGCCAGCCGTAACGTATTCGTTGGCTTTCTGATCCATTTGGCATTTCTTCCTCTCTCTGCCAGAAACTCCAGCAGATCTTTTACTTCTGCAAAGGATCTCTCAAATCCATCTGCATACACTCTTGCTTCATTCATGTTCTTATTCCACCTTTCTTAAAATAATATTTATCCATCAACAGCCGAAGCTGGTTGTGGCATGCAACTATGCCGAAACCTAAATGTAAGCACAAAAAAAGAATGAAAAGAGAGTCTTTTCTCTGTTCATTCTTAAAAGTCTGGTTTCTTCCTGAAAAAACAAAAGTGCCACGCAGCCAAAAAAGGCATACCGTGACACTCACTACAAACATAAACTACTTATGCCAGGAATCAGCTCCTGCTGTTTCCTGTAAGTTTGGAGATTCTTATGAATCCCGAAACTCCCCAAAAAGGGTGTGCATAAAATAAACTATATCAGTATACTAGCACAAGATATTCCTCATGTCAATTCAGGCTTATACTATATATGGTGTTTATATTTGTTCAAAATACTACATCTATTTTTCTACTACGAATTCAATCTTCTCTTTCAGATACTCCCGGCAGCCAAACCGAACCGTTCCACACTGCTTTGACTCCTCTTTCGCCTTTTCATTACAGCAGTCCAAGTAGGGACAATCGTTACATTGATTCCGCAGTGCTTCCTTCGCCCATTCAATTTCCTGCTCATTTCCTATAATCCGCACAGACATCCACTTCCTTTGCTATCATCATACCCCAAAATCCATTTTCTATCATCCATAATTTCTTTTTTGTATCATTTTAGTAAATTACGGTTATATTACGGAATAATCACTATATTTCAAATATATCTCTATTTTATTCCGTAATTTGCTGTAAGTAAATAGTTTAAAATGTGGAAGAGAGGTGTAAATGTATGGATAAAAACTTTATTGGAGAACGCATCAGCGAACTGCGTTTAAAGAAAAATGTATCTGAATATCAGATGAGTCTGGATCTTGGCAAAAATAAAAGCTACATCCAGTCCCTCACTTCCGGACGTTCTCTGCCTACCATGCAGAGCTTTCTGGATATCTGTGACTATCTGGAAGTCACTCCTCAACAGTTCTTCGATTCAGAGCTGCACAATCTTCCTCTGATTGACAAAGCAACTGATCTGATGAAACAACTCGATGACGAGGATATGCTTGCGCTCATTTCCATGCTGAATCGTCTGGCTCTAAAACGCAAATAGATTTCCGTGGCTGCCAAATCAAGGCAGCTTTTATTTTTATCATTTTTTCTTAAAATTTTTCAATCTTAAAGAAAAGCCCCCTATTCCTTAATTGAATGGGTAATATATCCATTCGCCGTACCTTGAAAACAAAAGAAATCTTTCGGGAGATTGATATAGGTGACTGCAGATAGTTTGCATCTTCGCACGCCTGCAGCTTAATAGTTACAAAGTAACACCGTTTTACGTGGCCGGAACGGGCATAGGAACTGGCTTCTGAAAGAATAACATAGACTTTTGGGATTTTAGCTTATAGCGCTTTTATTAGAGAACTTTTACTCAAAATTTGATATAATAATAGACAGGTATCAAGTTGATTCCCTGTCTGTGGAAAGGAGATTCATGATAACTGTAACAAAAAGGGATTTGATTGAATTAGGCTACGGTCCTTCCTTTGCTGCTGATATTATCAAAAAAGCAAAGGAACTTATGGTAGAAAAGGGGCATACCTATTATCAATCCAGAAAATTAGACAGGGTTCCAAAAGAAGCCGTTGAAGAATTATTAGGGATTACTTTGCCCGATAAGCAAGAATGATCGTGCTTTTTGCATTTTAGTAAGGAGTGAAATCATGGCAAAAGATCCAATTAAAAAAGCAGAAAACGGCACTTATTATTTTCGAGCCAACCTCGGATATCATCCTGTAACCGGAAAACAGATTCAAAAATACCGCAGCGGATTCTCAACAAAAAAAGAAGCCCGTGCCGAGTATTCCAAATTGATTCTTGCATCAACGGAAGAATTAGCTGATAAGAAGGAAGACATTACCTTCAAAAAGTTTATTGAAGAAATCTATCTTCCGTGGTACAAAACTCAGGTGAAAGAAAGTACCTACAAGAATCGTTACTCGACCATTCAAAAACACTTTGCCTATTTCTACAAGAAGAAAGTGTCCGAAATAGAAGCGATAAATGTACAGACCTGGCAGCTCAAGTTGGCAAAACAATTCAGTCCAAACTATGTACGCATTGTTCAGGGAATGTTATGTTTAGCTTTTGACCGGGCGATTATCCTCGGACTTGCAAAGAAGAATCCTGCCCGCATGATCGGCAATATCAAATCTAAAAAAGTAAAGATCGACTTCTGGACTTTGGAGGAGTTTCAGAAGGTAATATCCCTGCTGTACAAAGGTGACTACTACGAGCACTATCTCTTCATCTCGTTCTGGCTTTTATTTATGACTGGAATGCGTATTGGAGAGGCTGCCGCCTTACAGTGGGATGATATTGATTTTGAAACAGGTATGCTGATTATTAGTAAAACACTGTACTATAAAACAATGAATGACTACAAATTCGTTGAACCTAAGACGCAGGCAAGCAACCGTACCATTTATATTGATGCTGATACCATCAAGGAATTACAAGAATGGAAGGCGGTCCAGGCAAAGGTTTTACCAAATTGTGGATTCGTACTGAGTTATAACAGTACACCCACCAGCAAAACAACGCTTCCAAGAGCATTAGAGAAATTGGCAAATTTAGCTGGTGTCCACAGAATCAAAATTCATGCCCTGAGACATTCGCATGCTTCCCTGCTTATCAGCATGGGCGAAAATCCACTGCTGATTAAAGAGCGTCTTGGACATGAAAAAATACAGACGACACTAGGAACTTATGGTCATCTGTATCCAAACACCAATATTGAGATTGCAAAGAAGCTGACCGGGGTTCTCAGCTACCAGTCAGCTTCTCAAAGTATTGCTAATTATACCAGTAATCAGCATACTGCAATGTATCACAAAGAAATATAAAAATGCAATGATAATGCAATTTCAAACACCCAAAGCCGCAAAGCCCCGTGGTTACGGGCTTTGTAGCCCAGCGTCAACTATTCAAACTCAATCGTACCCGGCGGCTTGCTGGTCAGGTCGTAGAATACGCGGTTAACGCCTTTAACTTCGTTAATAATGCGGTTCATAACCTTATTCAGTACTGCATACGGAATCTCAGCAGATTCAGCTGTCATGAAGTCGATGGTCTTCACTGCGCGGAGCGCTACAGCGTAATCATAAGTTCTGAAGTCACCCATAACGCCTACACTTCGCATATTTGTCAGTGCTGCAAAGTACTGGTTCGGCATCCATGAAGGATCTTCACCATGTTCTTTCTTATACTCAGCTGCAGCATTGTCTACCTCTTCACGATAAATGAAATCTGCATCCTGTACAATACGAACCTTCTCTGCAGTAACTTCACCGATAATACGGATTCCAAGTCCTGGTCCTGGGAATGGCTGACGGAATACCAGTCTCTCCGGAATTCCAAGCTCCAGACCTGCTTTACGAACCTCATCCTTAAAAAGGTCACGGAGCGGTTCAATGATTTCTTTAAAATCAACGAAATCCGGAAGTCCGCCTACATTGTGGTGAGATTTGATCACTGCGGACTCTCCGCCCAGACCACTCTCTACAACGTCCGGATAAATAGTTCCCTGTGCCAGGAAATCTACCGCACCAATCTTCTTGGCCTCTTCTTCAAAAATACGGATAAATTCTTCACCGATGATCTTACGTTTTGCTTCAGGCTCTGTAACACCTGCCAGCTTGTCATAATATCTCTGCTGTGCATTGACGCGAATAAAGTTCAGGTCAAACTGACCGTTTGGTCCGAATACACCCTCAACCTCATCTCCCTCATCTTTACGAAGAAGACCATGATCTACAAATACACAGGTAAGCTGCTTACCGATTGCTCTGGAAAGAAGTCCTGCTGCAACGGAAGAGTCAACACCACCTGACAGGGCAAGAAGAACTTTTCCATCCCCGACCTTCTCGCGGATTTCTCTGATAGTGTGCTCAACAAAGGCATCCATTTTCCAGTCTCCGGCACATCCGCATACACCAAGTACGAAGTTGGAAAGCATCTTCTTTCCTTCTACTGTATGAAGCACTTCCGGATGGAACTGGATCGCATACAGCTTCTTCTCCTCATTCTGTGCAGTTGCTACCGGACAGTCTGCTGTGTGAGCAGCAATCTCAAATCCTGGTGCAACCTGAGAAATGTAATCTGTATGGCTCATCCAGCAGATTGTTTTATCAGATACGTCTTTGAAGATTTTGGAATCTGTCTTATCTACCAGAACCTCTGTCTTTCCATATTCGCTCACATCTGCTTTCTCAACTTTTCCGCCCAGAACATGCATCATAAGCTGTGCACCATAGCAAAGTCCCAGAACAGGAATACCAAGCTCAAATAATTCTTTATTGCATGTAGGTGAATCTGCCTCATAGCAGCTGTTCGGACCACCGGTAAGGATGATTCCCTTAGGATTCATTGCCTTGATTTTCTCAAGATCGGTCTTGTATGAATAGATTTCGCAGTATACGTTACATTCTCTCACACGTCTGGCAACCAGCTGATTGTACTGACCGCCGAAATCCAGTACGACGACTGTTTCTCTTTTCATGTTTTCCTCCTTGTTTCTCATTATTTGTAACTGTAAAGATATTGAACCGTTACCATTGAATTTTATTATAAATTACAGTTCGGATTTTTACAATGCTTATTTTCAGTTTTCCACCTTGTGTTTTCTTCCTACGTTATTGTTCACTCCGTTCATAGTAACGTAGCCAAAATTCATTCCAGATTGCCTGCGGCAATGGAATTTTGGCTTGTATGTCTCGGGATTTTGGCATATTCATGCCAAAACACCTCGCGGGATAGTGGTGTGTGAACAGTAATCTTCCTTCCAGTTTATAAGTTTTTTAGAATTTAATCACGTTTTTTTCAACAGTCCATCACATTTTGCTCACAAATTCCCTGTATATTAATAAGCAAATAAAGCAAATGCTTTACAAACAGGTTGCAAATGCTTTTTCACATAGATTTTTAACTTTTTTCTTTTTCATACTTATGCCGGGCCGCAAGGTCCGGCCCTCCTTCTTTTTACAGACCTTTGCAGGTCTTTTTTTCTTTTTTATAAGTTTTTTAGAATTTAATCACAATTTCTTCAACAGTCCATCACATTTTGCACACATTTTCCCTGTATATTAATAAGCAAATAAAGCAAACGCTTTATTTATAATAAAACTTTTTCTTTTTCATACTTGCCGGATCGCAAGATCCGGCACTCCTTCTTTTAAAATGTGAAATCCCGCTCACAGTAAGACACAACTGTGAGCGGGATTTTTGTGTTACCGCAGAGAACTAGTGTGCCGATAAGTTGATTCTTGAAACAATCTTGCAGGATAAATTTTCTTATTTCAAGGCGGAGGAAGGAGGCGTAGCGGTGGCTACGGCGACCGACGACAACGCGGAAATAAGAAATTTAGACGCAAGATTGTTCGAGAAATCAACTTGTTGGCACACTTACTTGATTCGGTTAAATTCCCATTGTAAGAATCTCCATCAGTACCCCAAGCAATGACGGATTCAAATTCATGGATACCAGAACAGGCACTGCCTCTGTGCCCAACTCTTTCACTACTTTATAAACGTCTGTCTTCTGTGCATAGGTAATCTGTGCTTTTTCCAGAATCTCATAGACCTCTTCTGCATAGTCTCTCTGATAAACAGCTGCATCTGCCGCAAAAGTAATCTTCACCTGTGCATCTGCCGGCACATCCTTCAAGATCACTATTGTTCCATGAAGTTTCTCATCCTCTGCGAACTCTGCATCCTTATATGCCTGTCCGTTTACAGTAACCTCCTGCGGTTTGTCTTGAATGTTGCAGAAGCGGATCTTCCAGGAACGTTTCTGCGGGATCACTGCTGTATTTCCCTGTGCAGCTTCTACAATAAATACTGTTCCATTCTCATCTGCAGTCTTCGTCATTCTGGTGGATACCCAATTCTCATCCAGGTCTTCCGGTGTGTCCCCACCGTCTTCCCAGAGTACAAATTCTCCTGATTCTCCAGGATATACAAGTACTTCCAGTTTCTCAGGATTCTCAGTGGAATTATCATATCCTTCCATGTCCTTCAGTGGAATGATGCTGCCTTCACGCACAAGTACCGGCATCTCATAAATATCTCTCCAGAGATCCACTTTTCTGCCGCCCTTATATGCTCTTCCGTTAAAGAAATCATACCAGATTCCCTGCGGAATCCATGTCTTTGCGCCTGCAAGTCCTGTTACCGGATCCAGCTTATCTGTGATTGGAGATACCATCATCTCTGTGCCGAAATAATAGTTGTTCGGTACTTCATAGGTTTCCTCACGCTCCGGCTCCAGATAATACATCGGCTGTACTAGCGGCAGTCCCGCTCTGCTTGCACGACGGTTCATGGTGTAAAGATACGGAACTAGCTTATGACGCAGTTTCAGGAAATTCTTCATTACTGTTTCTACAATCTGGTTGTATTTCCACGGTTCTTTTCCATTAAACGGGTTATCTGTGCTGTGCAGACGATTCATTGGTGAAAAGACTCCAAGCTGTACCCACCTTGCAGTGAGCTCGTCGTCTCTGTATCCAAACATATGTCCACCGATATCATGACTCCACCATCCAAAACCGATGTTGCTGGCATTTGCTGTGAAATATGGCTGGAATTTCAGACTTTCCCAGGTAATGACCGTATCACCTGAAAAACCAACCGGGTATCTGTGGCTTCCGGGTCCTGCATATCTTGAGAAAGTCAGCGCACGTTTTCCTTTCCACTTGCTGTCCAGATAGTGATAGTGGTTCAGCATCCAGAGCGGATCCAGTCCCGGAACCTTGGTTACAGTTCCCTGCTGCCAGTCAAGCCACCAGAAGTCTACTCCCTCTTCTTCCATCGGATGATGCAGTTCCTCAAAATATGTCTCAATGAATTTCGGATCTGTCATATCAAAAAGTACCGGTTCCTTACTTGCAGGATCAATTCCCATCTTCTCTGCAACTCTCGGATAGGCTTCTTCATAAGCACGCACTCCATCTGCCGGATGTACGTTCAGTGTGATCTTATATCCATGTTTGTGCAGCCAGTCCATAAATTCAGGCGGATTGGGGAAAAACTTCTTATTCCAGGTATATCCTGTCCATCCGCTTCCATATACAGGAGGTACATCCTCTACCAGATGCCAGTCCATATCTACAACTGCAACAGAAAACGGCACTTCTTCTTTCTCAAAACGCTCTACCAGTTCTTTGTACTCTGTCTCTGTGTATTTGTGATATCTGCTCCACCAGTTTCCGAACGTATATCTTGGAAGCAGAGGTGTTTTTCCACATAATCTGTAAAAATCCTGCAGACATTCCACATATCTGTGACCATATCCAAAGAAATAAAAGTCTGCTCTGTTTCCCTGACGTGGCTCTACCATTCCATCTTCGCCCATAGCCATTGTGTGGGAATCATCCAGCACTGAAAAACCGTTTCTGGACATAATTCCATGACTCAGCGGAATCTCACCGTCTGCTTCATCCAGGGTTCTGGCTGTTCCCAGCAGATCTTTTGGTTCATCACCATAATGCCACACGCGCTCGCTGGCTTTTCCACCCGCTACACGTATCATCAGACCGCTTGGAGAAAATTTCTGCCTGTCATAGTGGATTTCCAGGTCTTTGGTGTAAATATGTAATTCCTCACCGCCATCGCTCACCCTGAATTCCGGCACCGGGAAATCACGATTGCATACCATCTGTGTTGCTCTGTCCTCAAATGCTCCGTCTTCGCTGTACTCAAAACGGATCAGGGCAGTTGTCAGCATTGTAATCCTGAAATGATCGCCCACGATCACAGCTTCCTTTCTGCATACAGGATTACCTTCCAGCACAAATTTCTTTAAGTTCATAAAAGCTTTTCCTCCTTTTACATCAACAACAGTTGTAACAGCTGCTTTTATGTCTATTTTAATCTTCTGCAGTCTGATTGACAACGCCTTTTTTCAGCTACTGAACATTTATATGACATATACTTGTGATATTATTTTCTAGAACGTGTCTGAAAGATGCTTTACGCAAGATGTGCGTCACAATTTGCAGGAGATTTTGGGAATGATTTTCCAAACACACTCTAAAGCAGCTGCCGAAGAGGACGAATGATAATCCTGAGCACGCCGTAGTATAACTTCTTTTTCCGATTCAACACTTTCCCCTGGTACTTTGCGCCTTCGGTTTCCTGACCGTTTGCAAGTACCTCTTTGCTTTTTTCCATATAATCTGATTCTGTTTCGTGAATCTGCTGATTCAGTTTTTCGCTGTCAATTACCAGCATCAGTTCCGTATCCAGATAAGTACTTCGCATATCCAGATTATAGGAACCTACTACTGACAGACGGTCATTTATCAGCACAGCTTTTGTATGAACCGGATAATCATTCATCAGTTCATACACATCTGCCCCTGTTTCCAGAATTTTCTTTTTCTGATTAAGATAATCTGTACAGCCCCATGGATTAGAGCCTTTTTCCACTGCATTCAGCACGATCTGAAGCTTTGCATGATCTGAAATCCCCTGCAATACATCATACATGTAACCATTACAGATCACATAAGGAGTCTGTATTATTACATGATCTGCATTTTCAGTAAGATACTGAATTGTCTGGAGAACCTGCGGTGTTTTTCGTCCCGCCTCAATTCCATTATTGATCAGAGTGATCTTGTTTGCTTCTATCGTATCCTTTTCCCATGCACTGTAGGTTTCTATATCATTGTACCTTTTCAGCAGAGATATGTAAATTTCTTCCATGTGCCGGCATGCATCCGTATATCTGGAAGATTGTTTGCCGTTTTTAATGCTCACACAGCTTTCCTTCCATATTTTATGGAAATAATCCTCAAGCTGGTTCAGAGACTCTCCCTGTCCTTCTGATGTATCATACACCAGGATATCTCTGTCTTCATTAATGCCTTTTGTCTGATCCCCCAGAAAGATATCATTGCTGTTGCGTCCGCCCAGCAGATACATTTTCTCATCCACGATCAGATATTTATCATGCATGCGATAATTCACCTTAAACAGATTGACCGGTGTCACCGGATTGTAAACTCCCACTTCCACATTCTCATATGATGCCAGAGCCTGGAAATCGCTGCTTCCAGCCAGAAACAGTTGCTGATAAATTCCATCGATCAATAACTGAATCTTCACACCTCTTGCCGCAGCGCAATTCAATGCGGCAAGAATTTTAGTGCCATTATCATCCGCGCGTAAGTCAAAGGTAGACAGTACAATGCTCTCCTTCGCAGTGCCAATCATACGAAGCCTCCACAAAAGTGCCTCTTCATTATCGTCAATGCAGCAAATCCTTTCTACGCCTGCTGTCTCTGATGTAAATTCTGTCTTTCTCAGACTTTCCACATATGTTTCGTCCGGTTTCCTGCAAAAAAGAGGTGAAAGTATATTTACCAGCACCACGATCAGCAGGAAAAGGCAAAATATTTTTCCTGTTCTTTTTAGTATTTTTTTCATTCGATACCGTAACCTCCTTTGACCAGACCGGAACCCAGATATTTGACTTATTCCTCTTCTTTCGACAATACACTGAGTATAGAGTATAACATAATCAGAAGCCGTAGTGCATCTTTTGATACGAAAAGCGTTAAAATCTTTTCACAAACCCTTTTCTTTTTCTTGCAATGTCTTATATGTTTCCGACTTATAAAAATTCAATGTCATCAACTCTTTCCAACAGGGAGGGATTTCAATGTTATCAGGATGGTTTGTATAAAGTGTGATGACTGGTTATAAAGAGAGTTTATCTGCATCTTGCACAGCAGTCTTCTCTCCTGCATGAAGATATTTACCAGCTTGACCCTGTGTTCTTCAAGCGCTGTCAGCAGCATAAAATACTTTTACGCCCTTGTGGAACTTTCTCCGCAGGGGCGTAAATACTTCATTTCTTTCTATTTCCCAGACACCTTTATTTTTCACTTTCCCGTAAAACATAAAAAACACCGTCCCCGCGGCAATCGCTTTGTCCGCAAAAACAGTGTTCTTAGTGCGCCTTCAGGGGTTCGAACCCTGGACACCCTGATTAAGAGTCAGGTGCTCTACCAACTGAGCTAAAAGCGCATATTCTTTTGTTTTTCTTTGTGTTGAAGTTTTGCATCACCCTCAACGCAAGTGATATTATATATAATAGTCGTTTAAATGTCAATAGGTTTTTTCAAAAAAAATCAGATTTTTTTCTATTTCATTTATTTTTCCTTTTTTTCGTCGTTTTGGGACATTTTGTTAAGTGTTTTATTGACCTCTTCTGCGGATTTCCGCAGGCGGTTGAAGGTATTATCAAAGTTTTTGTGTTCATAGCGGAATTGTAGCATCTTATTATGGAAAGAACTTTTTCGTTTCACTGGCTGACTCCTTCGGGGCGCGAAGCACCCCGAAATTTTCTTATACTATAATATGCACTGCCAGCCACAATAGATAGTCAAATGAATAATCGCAATCCACTTCACTATGGAATTGCCATAAACCAGATGATTGCTCTGCTTCTTTATCTGTGACACTCTCTGGAAATCACCATCTTACAGATTGGATTTCCCATAGAAGAAAATTTCTCTTCATATTCTGTCATAACATTTCCCTGTACCATCTCTTCATTATGATGCAGATCAAAGGTAAAAGCTTCCAGATTCCATCCGGCTTCCTCCACTTCTTCCAGGGAAAATTCAAACAGTTCCTTATTATCTGTCTTAAATTCCACTTTTCCATCCTGAACCAGAATCTGGTCGTAACGTGCCAGGAATTCTCTGGATGTCAGGCGACGTTTTGCATGGCGGGCTTTTGGCCATGGATCGGAAAAGTTCAGATAAATCTTATCCACTTCACCTTTCTCAAAGATTTCCGGCAGAAGTCTGGCATCCACTCTCATAAAAAATAAATTAGAATAAACCTCTCCATTCTCCTCTAGTTCCTCCCTCTTCTGCAATGCGCGAAGAAGAACGCTGTCATACATCTCGATTCCTATATAATTGATATCCGGATGCAGCCGGGCCAGATCCATAAGAAATCTTCCTTTTCCCATCCCTACTTCAATATGAAGAGGCTGCTTTTTCGCGAAAACCTCCCCCCAGTGTCCTTTCTTTGTCTGTGGCTCCTGCACCACATAAGGGCTCTCCAGAATTGCATCCTGAGCTCCCGGAATATTTCTTAATCTCATAAAAATCTCCTGTTCCTTTTCTTATATCTCCAGAGCGTGTTTGAAAAATGCTTTACGCAAGATGTGCGTGCAATTTCCTGCCACCAATAAACTACCATACCATACTCCTAACGTCAATTACATCCCGGACAGATATTTACAGGAGATTTCTTTAACTTGTCTAAAAAATAACAATTTTTTCCTTTCAGAAAAAATTTAGATGGTTTTTTTTTATAAAAGGGTGTATGATATCTAACAGATATTACTATTTTTCGCATAGTAAATCTGAATTTTTTGTAAAATTTTGACAATCAAGGAGGTTGAAGATGGAGCAGATACTTAACAAATTATCTGAAATCGAGCTTACAGCCCAACGCATCATGGAAGACTGCGACCGGCAAAAGCAACAGCTTTCTGAAGAGGCAGAACAGAAATGTAAAAATTATGACAGACAGCTGGAATCCCGGACAGCAGAGCAGATTCGACGGATCCGTCAGCAACTGGAAGAAGAAAAAGATTCCCGCCTGGCACAGTTACGTGCAGACACAGACGCTACCTTTTCTTCACTGGATGCTCATTACGAACAGCAGCACTCACAACTTTCCAGAGAATTGTTTGAGAAAATACTGGCTATGTAAAGATCTGTCTCAAACGCTAGAGCGTGTCTGAAAAAGGCTTTCTGCAAGATGTGCGTCACAATTTGCGGGAATGATTTTTCAGACACACTCTAGTACATCGTTTCGTAAATAACTATACCAATCGCGTAGGATGCGGATTCGAGTGTGCAGGTCTAAAAACGCAGGCGTAGCGGGCTACGCTGAGGCTTTTAGACCTGTGCACTCGGATTTGCAGACAAGTGAGTGGTATAGTTATTTCGAAAACGATGTACTAGATGACATCAGGAAAGGAAGTGAAAAACAATGGGAGGCGTACTCTCCTACAGCGGACTTTCCACGAAAATCCGCGCAATGCAGAGCAGGCTTACTACCATGGATCAGTTCGAGGAAATCCTCCAACTCTCCGATGTCACGCAGGTAGCCGCCTATCTGAAGCGAATGCCGGAATACTCTTCCAGGTGGGATGCACTGGATGAAAATACCCTGCACCGTGGCCAGATTGAGAAGCTTCTGAAGAAATCCATATTCCAGAATTTCTCCAGAATTTATCACTTTGCCAACCCGGAGCAGCGTAAATTTCTGGATCTGTATTCCAAGCGATATGAAATCCGTGTACTGAAGGAAGTCATGACAAATATCTTCGATCACCGCGACACGGATCCTGTAGATGTTTCTCCGTACCGTGAATTTTTCCGTCTGCATTCCAATATTGATGTAGACCGGATCACTACCTGTTCCACCATGGAGGAACTGATCTCCTGCCTCAAAGGAAACGAATTTTATATCCCGCTTTCGAAGATCCAGGAGCATGAAACAGCACTTCTCTTCGACTATGGTATGGCACTGGATCTGTACTATTTTACCCAGATCTGGAACATCCGTAAGAAGCTGTTTAAAGGTAAAGATCTGGAAGAGATTACCTGCACTTACGGCGAGAAATTTGATATGCTGAACCTGCAGTTTATCCAGCGTTCCAAAAGGTATTACAACATGGATCCGGCAAGTATTTATGCCCTGCTGATCCCTGTAAATTATAAGTTAAAGAAAGAAGAGATCACAGCTTTGGTGGAAGCACCTTCATACGAAGAAGGTCGAAGAATTTTCCAGAAAACATGGTACGGCAACAAATATGAACAGCTTACCGTAGCCAATCTGGAAGAATTCTACAACCACATCCACCGCTCGATCCTTGAGAAGGAATCTCACAGAAATCCATATTCTGTAGCAGTGATCTATTCTTATCTGTATAACAAGGAACACGAAGTAAACCGCCTGACTATCGCCATTGAATGCGTACGTTATGGTGTGCAGCATGATGAAGCCATGCGTTATATTTGCAACAGTTGATTTCTATATGGCGCATAACTGAATAACTGCTTCGCAGTTTAAAGAACATTAACCAGGAGGTGAATTTATGATTGAGAAAATGAAGTTCCTGAGCATTACCGGTCCTAAGGCCGATATTGACAGAGTGGTAAACACCTATCTTTCCAAGTACGAAATTCATCTGGAAAATGCCCTTTCCGAGCTGACCGCAGTAGAGAGTCTTTCTCCGTTTATGGAAATCAATCCATATAAGGAAGCACTCTCTACTGCCAACAGTTTCTATGATGAACTGGCAGATCCGGAGAAGATTTCTGCCAAACCCATGGATACTGAACAGGCTTTAAATACAATCCGCCGGATTCAGTCTGATTATCAGGAACTAAGCAATAAACGTGCTGATCTGGAGAGTCGGCTTGCAGCTCTGGATGAATCTCTGCGGGTGATCCGCCCGTTCAGAAATATTAATTACAATATTTCCTCAATCCTGAAATTCCAGTTCATCCACTTCCGTTTCGGAAGGATTGAGAAGGAATATTACCAGAAATTTGAAAAGTATATTTACGAAAATCTGGACACAATTTTCATTAAATGTGATGAAGATGACCAGTATGTCTGGGGTCTGTATTTTGTCCCGGAGCACGAAGCCCAGAAAGTAAAAGCCGTCTATTCTTCCATGCACTTCGAGCGTATTTATATGCCGGATACGTATGAGGGAACAGCAAAAGAAGCTTTCGAACAACTGACTGAAACACGCAACAGAGCTGCTGCTGATCTGGCATCTGCCGATCAGAAAAAAGCAGATTTTCTTCTTAGAAATCAGAAAGATATCGTTGCATCACGCAATGCTATCGCACAGCTTTCCGGTAACTTTGATGTGCGCAGACTTGCAGCATGTACACATGGGGATAAGGATGTTTTCTATATCTTATGTGGATGGATGACAGAGAAAGATGCCCATTCTTTCCAGAATGATATCAAAGACGACAGCCGCATTTTCTGCATTATTGACGGTGAAGAGGACGAACATCTGAAGCCAGGCATCCACCAGCAGCCACCTACCAAACTGAAGAACCCGAAACTGTTTAAACCATTTGAAATGTACATCAAAATGTATGGTCTTCCGGCCTATAACGAGATGGATCCAACATGGTTTGTAGCACTGACTTATTCCTTTATTTTCGGTGCAATGTTCGGTGATGTGGGGCAGGGATTGCTGCTCTTTATCGGTGGTTTCCTGCTTTATAAATTCAAACATATCACACTGGCAGGCATTATCAGTTGTGCAGGTGTATTCTCCACAATCTTCGGATTTATGTTCGGAAGTATCTTCGGATTCGAAGATGTGATACCTGCCCTGTGGCTTCGCCCGATGAACAATATGATGTCAGTTCCGTTTATCGGAAAGCTGAATACAGTATTTATTGTTGCCATTGGTTTTGGTATGTGCCTGATCCTTTTATGTATGGTATTTAACATCCTGAATGCCTGGAAAGCCGGAGATGTAGAACACATCTGGTTTGATACAAACTCAGTGGCTGGTCTGGTATTCTACGGCTCTGCAGTTGTCTCCATTGCACTTATACTGAATGGCAAAACACTTCCCGGCGGAATCGTACTGTTTATCATGTTCGGCGTACCATTGATTCTGATCTTTTTGAAAGAGCCACTTACAGCCCTCATTGAGAAGAAATCAGAAGTTATGCCAAAAGAGAAGGGAATGTTCGTTGTACAGGGACTTTTTGAAATGTTTGAAGTCCTGTTAAGCTACTTCTCCAATACCCTTTCTTTCGTCCGTATCGGAGCTTTCGCAGTCAGCCATGCAGCGATGATGGAAGTCGTTCTCATGCTTGCAGGCGCAGAAAGCGGAAACCTGAACTGGATAGTAGTAGTTCTGGGAAACCTTTTTGTATGTGGTATGGAGGGCCTGATCGTTGGTATCCAGGTGCTTCGTCTGGAATATTATGAAATGTTCAGCCGCTTCTACAAAGGTACAGGACGTAAATTTGAGCCGTTCCGCTCTGTAAAATAGACAGAAAGATCATTAGAAATTATACTATTTTCATTTATATATCATCCCCGGGAAACCCATATCTGTCGGTCAGCCAGATATTCGAAGCCGAATAAATATGATATATATGAACAGCAAAATCAAGAACTAAGAGGAGATTTAATTATGACAACAATCGCACAGATCATTTTAGCAATCGCACTGGTACTCAGCATCATTCTTCCATTTGGCTACTATCTCATCGGTGAAAAAAACCGCGGACGTTACAAAACAGCTCTCGGTGTAAACGCCTTCTTCTTCTTTGGAACTATGCTTATCGCCATTGCAGTTATGTTCACAGGTGCTTCTTCCGTACAGGCAGCTGCAGGCTCTGAAGGCACACTTGCAACAGGTATGGGTTATATCGCAGCAGCCCTTGTAACCGGACTTTCCTGTATCGGTGGTGGTATTGCCGTTGCCAGTGCGGCAAGCGCAGCCTTAGGTGCTATCAGCGAGGATCAGAGTATCCTTGGTAAATCCCTTATTTTCGTAGGTCTTGCAGAAGGTGTTGCCCTTTATGGACTAATCATCTCCTTCATGATCCTGGGACAGTTATAAGATGCAGATGTTTTTGATCAGCGACAATATCGATACCTACACAGGGATGAGACTGGCAGGTGTGGAGGGCGTGGTCGTACACACACATGATGAATTAAAAGATGCTTTGCAGAAAGCTATCTCCAATAAAGAAATCGGAATCATACTCCTGACCGAGAAATTCGGCCGGGAGTTTCCCGAAATTATAGATGATGTAAAGCTTCATCACAAAACCCCTCTGATCATTGAAATTCCCGACAGGCACGGTACTGGCCGCAAACCGGATTTTATCACTTCATATGTGAATGAAGCTATTGGTTTAAAACTGTAAAACAGTTACCAATAGTAAATCTAATGTTACTGTTCACACACCACTATCTCGAGACATACAAACCAAAATCCCATTGCCGCAGGCAATCTGGAATGAATTTTGGCTACGTTACTGTGAACGGAGTGAACAGTTACAATCTAAATATTACAGGCAGGTGTTAACATGACAATTGATGAAAAACTCAGCCATTTTTATGATATCACTGTAGAGGAAGCCCACGAAAAAGCTGCAGCCATTCTCGATGAGCATAAAGCGGCTCTGGAGAAAATGGCAGAAGAACACAAAACTCTCAGTGAAGAAAACGCCCAGACACAGATCAAAGCGGAAACTGCCAGCGCCCGACGTGAAATAAACAAGGCTCTCTCCGCAGAACAGCTCACGATCAAGCGTGACTGGACCAGAAAACAAAACGAATTAAAAGAGAAAATTTTCTCCGAAGTAAAAGGACTTCTGGAATCCTTTACCAAAACTCCGGAGTATGAGAACTATTTAACTGCTAAGATCAAAGAAGCTCTGGATTTCGCGGGAAATGATGAGATTACCATCTATCTCTCTCCGGAGGACAGATCTCTTGCAGAGAAGCTTCAGCATACAACAGGTACTGCTATCCAGCTTGCAAAGGACTCTTTTCTTGGCGGTATCCGCGCTACGATTCCTCAGAAAAACATCCTGATCGATCACTCTTTTGCAGGAAATTTTGAGGCAGCATACAAAGAATTCAAGTTTGACGGAGG
This sequence comes from Blautia sp. DFI.6.71, assembly GCF_020593585.1. Lineage (NCBI taxonomy): Bacteria > Bacillati > Bacillota > Clostridia > Lachnospirales > Lachnospiraceae > Blautia > Blautia sp. DFI.6.71. The sequence continues at coordinate 32,114 of NZ_JAJDMJ010000023.1, read as the reverse complement.
ACCAGAACATGAGTAATACAGGTATTATCTACGGTGTCAACGGCCCCGTCATTTATCTGAAGGGCGACAGCGGATTTAAGATTTCCGAGATGGTCTATGTAGGTCCGGAACATCTGGTAGGTGAGATCATCGGCCTGAAGAAAGGCATGACCACCGTACAGGTTTTCGAGGAGACTACAGGACTGAAACCGGGCGATACAGTTACAGGAACCGGAGATGCCATTTCTGTACTTCTGGGACCTGGAATCATCCACAATATTTTTGATGGTATCCAGCGCCCTCTGGAAGAGATTGCCAAAGCCTCAGGCAAATATATTTCACGAGGTGTCAGCGTTGATTCTCTTGACACAGAAAAGAAATGGAACACTCACATCATAGTAAAAGAAGGAGATGTTGTAGGTCCCGGCTCTGTTATCGCAGAAACTCAGGAAACAGACTCCATTCTCCATAAATCCATGGTTCCTCCGAATCTTACAGAAGCCACAGTTATCCACGCGGCATCTGACGGAGCATACACCATTCTGGAACCGATCGTAACCATTCAGTTCGCAGACGGAACCACCAAAGATCTGGCACTTGCACAGAAATGGCCGATCCGTATCCCGAGACCAACCCACAAACGTTTCCCTGCAAGCGTCCCACTTGTCACAGGTCAGCGTATCCTGGACACTCTTTTCCCGATTGCCAAGGGCGGTACAGCCGCTGTTCCGGGAGGTTTCGGTACAGGTAAGACCATGACTCAGCATCAGATTGCAAAATGGTCTGATGCAGACATTATCATCTACATTGGATGCGGAGAACGTGGAAACGAGATGACTCAGGTTCTGGAAGATTTCAGTAAACTGATCGACCCGAAATCCGGAAACCTGATGATGGACAGAACCACATTGATCGCCAATACTTCCAACATGCCGGTTGCGGCGCGTGAAGCTTCTATTTATACAGGTGTAACTCTTGCGGAATATTACCGGGACATGGGTTACGACGTAGCTATCATGGCAGACTCCACTTCCCGTTGGGCAGAAGCTCTTCGAGAACTGTCCGGCCGTCTGGAGGAAATGCCTGCAGAGGAAGGTTTCCCTGCATATCTGGCATCCAAGCTGTCCGCATTCTATGAACGTGCAGGAATGATGCAGAACTTAAACGGAACCGAAGGCTCTGTCTCCATTATCGGAGCAGTTTCTCCACAGGGTGGTGACTTCTCAGAGCCTGTCACACAGAATACCAAACGTTTCGTCCGCTGCTTCTGGGGACTGGACAAATCCCTTGCCTATGCCCGTCACTTCCCGGCAATCCACTGGCTCACCAGCTACAGTGAATATCTGGAAGACCTGACTCCATGGTACAGAGAACATGTTTCCCCGAAATTTGTAGCAGACAGGAATCAGCTCATGGCAATCCTGAATCAGGAGAGCTCCCTGATGGAGATCGTCAAGCTGATCGGAAGCGACGTTCTTCCGGATGACCAGAAACTGACGCTGGAAATTGCCAGAGTCATCCGTCTGGGCTTCCTCCAGCAGAACGCTTTTCACGCAGAAGACACCTGCGTACCAATGGAAAAACAGTTTAAAATGATGGAAACGATCCTCTATCTTTATGAAAAATGCCGTGCACTCATCAACCGTGGAATGCCGGTTTCCGTACTGAAAGAGGGCAACAACATTTTTGAAAAAATTATTTCCATTAAATATGATGTGGCAAATAATCAGCTTGATAAATTTGACCAATACAAGCAGGACATTGATACTTTCTATGATAACATAATGGAAAAAAACGGCTGATGCCGGAACAGTTACATTCATAGTCATAAACGGCTATGAGTCGTAACAGAGAGGAGAAGTTTATGGCAATTGAATATTTAGGCTTAAGCGAAATAAACGGACCTCTGGTGGTCCTGGAAGGCGTCAAGAATGCCTCCTATGAGGAAATCGTAGAATTTCACATGGATGACGGGACTCGCAAGATCGGCCGTATTATTGAGATTTATGAGGACAAAGCTGTTATCCAGGTTTTTGAAGGAACAGACGGTATGTCCTTAGGCAATACCCATACCCGGCTGACCGGACGTCCCATGGAAATCGGGCTTTCCCCGGAAATCCTCGGACGAACCTTTAACGGTATCGGACAGCCCATCGACGGTCTGGGGGACATCACCCCGGATGTAAAATTAAACATCAATGGTCTGCCGCTGAACCCGGTAGCACGTGAATATCCCCGAAACTATATCAACACCGGTATTTCCGCAATCGACGGACTGACCACCCTGATCCGAGGACAGAAGCTTCCGATCTTTTCCGGAAATGGTCTTCCACACGACAAGCTGGCTGCACAGATCGTACAGCAGGCTTCTCTGGGAGAGGACTCTGATGAAGATTTTGCCATTGTTTTCGCGGCAATGGGTGTCAAATATGACGTAGCGGAATTTTTCCGCCGTACCTTCGAGGAAAGCGGTGCCGCAGACCATGTAGTTATGTTCCTGAACCTTGCAAATGATCCGGTTGTTGAACGTCTTCTTACACCGAAGATCGCCCTCACTGCCGCAGAGTATCTTGCTTTTGAAAAAGGAATGCACATCCTGGTCATCCTGACAGACATCACATCCTTCTGCGAGGCCATGCGAGAGGTTTCCTCCTCCAAAGGTGAGATTCCGTCCCGTAAAGGTTATCCGGGTTATCTGTACAGTGAGCTTGCAACCCTGTACGAACGTGCTGGTATCGTAAAAGGCAAACCGGGTTCCGTAACCCAGATCCCGATCCTGACCATGCCAAACGATGATATCACTCACCCGATCCCTGACCTTACCGGTTATATCACCGAAGGTCAGGTCGTTCTGGACAGACAGCTTCATGGACAGGCAATCTATCCGCCTATTAACGTACTGCCATCTCTTTCCCGTCTGATGAAGGACGGTATTGGTGAAGGTTATACAAGAGCAGACCATCAGGACGTGGCAAATCAGCTTTTCTCCTGCTATGCAAAGGTTGGAGATGCCAGAGCCCTTGCTTCCGTTATCGGTGAGGATGAGCTTTCCCCGCTGGATAAACGCTATCTGGTATTTGGTAAAGCCTTTGAGAGTGAATTTGTCGGCCAGTCCGAAACCGAGAACCGAAGCATCACCGAAACCCTGGATAAGGGCTGGGAGCTTCTGGGACTTCTTCCGAAAGAAGAGCTCGACCGAATTGATACGAAGATCCTCGACAAGTACTATCACGAAACAGTACGCTAAAAGAAGCGAGGTGATTACATGGATCCGAATACCTTTCCCACCAAGGGAAACCTGATACTTGCAAAGAACTCACTGAAGCTTTCCCGTCAGGGCTATGAACTGATGGACAAGAAGCGTAACATCCTGATTCGTGAAATGATGGAGCTGATCGATCAGGCAAAGGATATCCAGACACAGATTGATGTGACTTTCCGCACTGCCTATACAGCACTGCAGAAAGCCAATATGGAGATTGGTATCGCCTTTGTCCAGCAGATTGCGTGTACGGTTCCTGTCGAGAACTCTATACGCATTAAAACCCGAAGTGTTATGGGTACGGAAATTCCTCTGGTGGAATATGACAAAACCACTAACACTCCCACCTATGCCTACTACAGCACAAAGATGTCTCTGGACGAAGCCAAGGCTGCCTTTGAAAAGGTAAAAGAGCTGTCCATCCGCCTGTCCATGGTGGAAAATGCAGCCATCCGCCTTGCAGCCAATATCAAGAAAACTCAGAAACGTGCCAATGCTCTGAAGAATATCACTATTCCGAAGTACGAGGCACTGACCAAAGATATCCAGAATGCACTGGAGGAGAAAGAACGTGAGGAATTTACCCGTCTGAAAGTCATCAAACGGATGAAACAGAAATAGTGTATATCTGAAAACAGCCGAATGAATATTTATTATTCATCCGGCTGCTTTTTTATTTGACGTATGATAAGGACATCTAACACAGGACTTCATGCTGTGTGGATAATATCTGTGAAAAGTTATCCCCATTCGAATTCATTTTGTGCATTTCTCATCCACATCTGTCTCTCCTATGTGGAAATTTCCTGTTTCTGTCAAATGTATTCTTTTTTTCATTGTTGTTGTAGATTTCAGCAGAATATCTTTTCGAATATTCTGATTATTTATGTATATATTATTATATTTTGTCTTTTTTGTACAATATTATATGTTTTTTAGAATATAAAAAAGTCAATAGATTTGTGGATTTTTTCGTCCAAAAATGTCGATTTATCATTTTACACAAAACATCTGTTTCTTTTTTACTTATGTAAATCGAGTATTCCACACATATAAAATGTGGATAATGTGGATAACTTTGTGTATAACTTTAATTTACGGGATTTTTCAATAACCGGGTATGTGGATAGAGTGTGTATGACTTTATCCACTTTTCCCACCTCTCGACATTCTTTGTGCAATTTGTCGAATCATATAATTTTAAGCATTACAGCTATTCCATAAACGTACCTACAGCTGCCGGCTGCTCATAATCATAGTTGGAAATCTTGATTCCCGTTGCAGCACCACTGGCATGGATAATCTTGCCGTCACCGATATAAAGTGCCACATGGTCAACATATCCGCTTCCGTAGAATACCAGATCTCCCGGCTCAAGCTGACTGATGTCTTTCTTTGTGGAAGCATCACACTGCGCTGCAGCCACACGTGGAAGACTGTATCCGAAATTAGCAAATACAGACATTACAAATCCTGAACAGTCTGCACCGTTTGTCAGGCTTGTTCCGCCGTAAACATACGGATTTCCCTCAAACTGCAGTGCAAAATCCACAACCGCCTGACGTTTCTCAAGACGCTGTTCCTCTGCCTTCTTCGCTTCCTCTTCAGCTTTCTTTCTGGCCTCTTCCTCCGCTTTTTTCTTAGTTTCTTCTACTGTCTGCTGAATAAACTGCAGAGCATCTTCTTTCTCCTGCTCTGCTTTTTCGGAAGCTTTCTGCGCTTTCTCCACTCTGCGTTCCTCTCTGATCTGTGCAGCTTCCTCTTCCTTCGCAACAAACTCCTGTGTCTGTTCCTCTGTCTGCTTCGCCAGTGTACTTGCCAGAGCACTTACACTTCCTGTTCCATCAGAAAACGCTGATGCGCCATCATCAAACTGTGCTGCGCTTACACATACCCCCTGTGTCAGAACCACAGAGCTCATAATTGCTGCCATCAAAATTGTCTTTATTTTATTATTCATTTTACTAATCAACTCCTGTTATACATCGCTGTAAAATTATTACATTTTTATTACGTTTTGTTACACATTTGTGTATGTTAACATAACATCCCAATTTTGTCAAATGAAAAAAGTGTGGCGGGCATTTGAAAGGATGTTATGTTACTGAAAGCATACTTCATGCTTTCCTTCAATAAGATAGTAAAAAACAGCTTCCGAGGTGGATATGCGTATTCATAAAAATATCCCCAAAAGAATCCTCAGCCTGTGTCTGGTCTTTGCCATTGGCATCAGCATGGGTGTTCTCTCCGACCACTTTGTTTCTGAAAACTCCCGTTTTCAGACCTTTACGGAAAAATTATTCCGGTCCGAAGTATGCAGCAATAACCTCACCCTTCACTACACTCTTGCACACCCTGAAAAAAAAGGTATCAGAAAGCCCGAGGCAACTCTTGGAACTGCACTTTCTGACCCGGCTAAGACCACCAGTCTCTGTCAGGAATATGAGAAAGAGCTGAAATCCTTTGCCTATTCCAGGCTCTCCGAAGAAAACCGGCTTACCTGTGATATGCTTCTTCTCTATTTTCACACCAGAGCCTCCCTTGGAAAAAACAGCGCCCTGGATGAGCCGCTGGGACCAGGCCTGGGTGTGCAGGCACAACTTCCCATTCTTCTGGCGGAATATACTTTCCGGACAAAAGAAGATATCTCTGATTATCTGAAACTTCTGAGTACCGTCAGGCCATATTTTCAAAGCATTATAAAACTGGAAAAGCAGAAATCCCAGGCAGGGCTTTTCATGAGTGACACAACTCTGGACCGTATCCTGAAACAATGCCATTCTTTTGTCGCAAATCCTGACTCCAACTACATGGATGATATTTTTGCACAGAAACTGAAAGCATTCTCCAATCCTGTATTAAGCAGAGAGGATCAGAAAAAACTCTGTACATATCATCATAAGCTGATCTTAACCGAAGTGATCCCCGCTTATCAGAAACTGGCAGACAGTCTGGAAAGTCTTCGCGGTACAGGCAAAAGCAGCCGGGGCCTGGCATTTTTTGAGGGTGGGCGTGAATATTACCTTTACCTGCTGCAAAGCCAGACAGGAACCTATGTACCTGTCGGACAAATCGAGAAAAGGATGTCAGCTCAGCTTTTGTCCGATTACCGGGAGATATCTTCTCTGCTGAAACAGGATCCCTCCCTGATCGACAGGCTGAATCAATGTTCCAGTGAACTTACACTGACACCAACTCAGATGCTGGAGAAGCTTCCGGAATTGATGGAAAAAGATTTCCCGGAACTGAAAGATGCCACTTACGAACTCCGCACCGTCCATCCTTCCATGAAGAAATTCTTAAGTCCTGCTTTTTACCTCACACCGCCTGTGGATACCCGAAGCCCCAACGTGATCTACATCAATGATTCCGGGCGCACCTCTTCTCTGGAACTTTTCGGCACACTGGCACATGAAGGATTTCCCGGCCACCTTTACCAGACAGTTTCTTTTGCCGGAAACAATCCCTCTGACATCAGATATCTGGTCACCTCCTCCGGCTATGTGGAAGGCTGGGCAACCTACGTGGAATCCTACGGCTATGAATATGCCGCCTCCCTTATGAATGATCCGGATTCTGCCAAAAATGCCGTCCGGCTTGCCTGGTTAAACCGGAGTATGAATCTGTGTATTTACTCCCTGATCGATATCGGCATTCATTACAGGGGCTGGGATGCATCCCGCACTGCTGTCTTTCTGAAAGCATTTGGCATCAACAATGCTTCTACTGCTGCCGAAATCTATCAGTATATTGTGGAAACTCCCGGTAACTATCTGAAATACTATTGGGGATATCTGAATTTCCTTGACTTGAAAACAGTCTGTCAGAAAAGACTTGGAGATGATTTCGACCTGAAAGAATTTCACCGCCGGATTCTGGACATCGGACCTGTACAGTTTCCGGTTCTGGAAAAATACATGAAATAAACGAATTACTGTTCACTCGTTACGGTTTGACATTTTCTGTAAAACATTTTAGAATATTTATATCTGTTTGTAATTATTCAGCAGTCTGCTATTTTGCAGGATATTTTGACCTGTCACTGTAAGGATACTGCTGAATAATTACCAAATATTTATCATTGGAGGTGACGTTCAATTATGCTTAATGTACCGGAAAATCTGTCAGGTGCAGTAAACAGACAGACCGTTCTGACTATCAACACTAAAAAAGTCATGGAACCATTATCCTCACACAGCATAGGCAGCATCAATAATATGAGCTGCAGAAATTCCCCCCATACCCGCTCTGCGCCAGTTACAGCTTCATCTTCTGTCAGAGCCACCGCTCCGTCTGCTGATTCATCTTCTGTCAGAACTACAGCTCAATCTGCCGCCAGAACTGTCCCAATCTTAAAAAATCCTGCTCGAAAGGGACAGAAGGTTTCTCTCGAAACCAATGCCCGGATTACAGGAATCCGGGCATATCTGGGATGGGACATCACTAATCCTGAATGTGATGTGGATGTATCCGCTTTTCTTCTGAATAATACAGGCAAGGTTATCGGCGATTCCTGGTTTGTCTTCTACGGTCAGGAAACAAGCCCGGATGGAAGTACTGCTTTTGGGGCAGGTCAGGAAGAGAATCATGAGATCATATCTGTGGACTTTAACAGACTGAATCCTGCTGTATCCAGAATCGTTTTTGTCCTTACTATAAACGAAGCACTGGAAAAACATCTGAATTTCAGTATGCTGAGAGATGCCTACATAAAAATCACCGATACTTCTGATACAGAGCTGGTCAGCTTCAAAATGGACGAATACTATTCCAACGTCACTTCCATGATGATCGGAGAAGTGTACCGACACAATGGAATCTGGAAATTCAATGCAATCGGAAACGGAGTCACAAGAGATCTCGCCGGGCTCTGCGAGCTATATGGGGTTCAGGTAATCTGAGAAGGGAAGGCACTATCATGTTGTCATTTGAAACCATCAACGAATTAACACTGAAAGTTACATGCACCGGCAGCGATGTTCTTTTTGTAAAAGCCGGAGCTTTTATAGCCGGAGATAATTGCGGTCCAAAGAATTACCGTTTTGAAAAGGTACTTCTTGGTCCACAGCAGAGTGTCGGACAGGCTTTATTTGGACAGCTTGCCAGAAGAGTCACAGGAGAAAATATTCCGCTGATGAAGGTCAGTCTGAACGGTGATTCCGTTACATATTACGCCAATTACGGACAGCACGTTGTCATCTATCAGCTGGCGCAGGGCGAAACCATCTCCGTTGAATCCGAGAATATTCTGGCATTTACCCAGGATTGTGATTACAGCGTCCGTTTCATCGGTGTGGGTGTACTTTCCCAAAAAGGTCTTGCTACTTCCACACTTACGGCCAGAGGCAGGAATGCATATGTTGCCGTATTGTCAGACGGCAACCCTGTTGTACTGAGCAATGTTGGCAGGAATAATACCATTTCCGTAGATCCGGATGCTGTGATCTGCTGGATTGGAAACGGACACTGTGATCCCAGTGTCACTGCCGATGTATCCTGGAAAACTTTCATCGGCCAGACTTCCGGAGAGTCTTATCAGTTTGAGTGGCATGGTGGAGATAATGTTACGGTTATCATTCAGCCATCTGAACGTCAGAGCGGAATCCGCGTCAGTATGGATTAACAGCCTGATATAACAAAGAGCCGGACTGACTGCAATATTTTATAGAATTGCAGTCAGTCCGGCTCTTTAAAATATAAAACCAAACATTTCTCAAGTAATGTTTCCGAAAACAGTCTTCCTGCCTCCATTTCCATCACTGTCTCTTTGAATCTGTCGCTACCATTACCGTAAATCTTTTTAAATCCGGCCGGAACTAATCCCAGGTCGCTTTCTTCCACCATGGAAACATCGAATTCGCTGTCTCCGGCTGCTATGATATATGCAGGCTGCAACCTCTTTCGAAGTCTTCTCACAGCCATTCCCTTACTCAGATTTACAGGAACAACATACACCTTCTCTCCATTATGAAATACGTCCACCAGCTTCGTAGTCAGTTTTGCCTGCAGATCTTTAATCACTTCCTCTGGCTTTTCACATTTTGTAAAAATAAAAAGCTCATCTAGAAATCTCAGCTCAAACTTTCGTCTGGAATCCCCGGCAAGAATCTGCTGCGCTTTTTCCATTTCCGGTCTGCTGTTCCGGATCATTTGCAGCGACTCCAGATACCACTCTCTGTCACGCTTACCATTTACCAGCAGTACTCCTCCATTACAGACAAGGGCATAGGGTACGATTCCTATATCCAGATCAATACGTTTATACTGTTCTTCCGTCCTTGTGGATGTTGGTATGATAGTCATCTTCTCACTTACTTTTTTCAACAGATCATGCGTTTTTTCAGAAATAAACGAGATTTCTCTTCCATTATATAACTCAACATTTAATTTATTTTCACCGATATTGCGCTTATACGAATATATTATGGTATTGTCCATGTCCGCGCATAAAATGCCATTCATTCGCTTCCTCCAAAAATGGGACTGCCGCACTGTTATTACCTGCGACAGCCCCATAATTATTATTTCATACGTATTGTTTACCTGCTCATGATTGCTTTTCTGATAAGATCCACCGGTATAATAAGTACTGCAAGTACCATGGATACCAGTAATGCCTTTGGCTCAAGCAGAGTTGTGTTAAATACTTTTCCGCCGATTTCAATGATAATGGTCTGAAGAACAAAGATTGCTCCCATTACCAGTACGAAGTTCTTATTCTCCCCGATATGCTCAAACAGATTAAACTTCTCAGATCTGGTATTCAGACTGTTAAAGATAATCGCATAAATGAAGAACGCAAACATAAATGTTTTCTCATAAAGCTCCGGATCTGCACAGCCCGCAGGGATTACCCAACTGGTAATGCCGCCGATATTCTCAAGTATCAGGATAGAACCAAGGGTAATAAATATTGCACTTACTCCGATCGCTGACTTGATGTACGGAGTCAGAATATTATCTGTTCTCTTTGCCGGCTGATCTTTCATATATCTGTCAAGAATAGGTTCTCCACCAAACGCCATGGCAGCCAGTGTATCCATGATCAGGTTGATCCAAAGGATCTGGACAATGGAAAACGGCTCTGTCCATCCCAGGATCGGTGCAATGATATTCATTAACAGAGTACTGATATTTACAGTAAGCTGGAAAATGAGGAATTTTCCAACAGATTTCGCCATAGTCCTGCTGTTAAGCACACAGTCTTTAATGGAAGTCAGACTGTTATTAAGGATAACAACATCTCCTGCCTCCTGTGCAACTGCTGTACCATCTCCCATTGCAAAACCAATGTCTGCCTGTTTTAATGCGGGAGCATCGTTCACACCGTCACCGGTCATACCACAGACATTATCAATCTGCTGTGAAAGAGATACCAGTCTTTTCTTATCAAGCGGTTTCGCACGGCTTACCACTCTCAGGTTCGGGAGAACTTTCTTCAGCTCTTCATCTGATAATTTCTCCATTTCTTCATGGGTAAGAACCACATCCTTCTTCTCATCTGCAAGAATACCTGCCTCTTTTGCAATGGCTACTGCAGTTTCCTCTGCATCACCGGTAACCATAACTACCTGGATTCCTGCATCATTGAGAATCTGAACAGTCTCAACCGCATCTGTTCTGACATTATCACGCAGACACAGAACTGCCATAAGAACAGTCTTTCCATCACTGATTTTCGCTACGGAGAGCAGCTTCATAGTTCTCTTTGCCTGTGCATGCATCTGTTCTTCTACTTTATCTTTATCTGCCTTTGTAAACTCTCTTTCTTCCCCGTCCGGAAGCATGTAATGTGTTACTTTATCAATGATATTCTCTGTAGCACCCTTCCAGTAAACAAGTCCGTTTTTCAGTATTACAGTGGCACATTTCTTCTCAGAATCAAATCCGCTGATCTCTTCTACCTTCTCCGGATCATTGTCAGAATCATTATAACCATGATTGATGGCATAAGAGAGCAGTGCTCTGTCCATGTTGTTACTTCCGATTGCCTTTCCTTCTGAGGAAATCTTTGCAAGGTTATTCAGAGTGATAGCTTCTATAAACTCCCTGCTCTGGATGGAATCAACAATCTCACCGTTACCTGTGATAAATTCTACCAGTGACAAGTTACCCTGTGTGATCGTTCCGGTTTTATCACTGAACAGCACGTTCATGTAAGCAGAATCTGAAAATGCCGCCTTGTGGCTGACAAGGATATTCTTTTTATACATGGACTCTGTATTCATTGACTGAACCAGACTGTTCATCATCGGGAGTCCCTCCGGAACTGCCATGATCACGATAGAAGCCATAAGCATAACTGCTTCCGCTATTACAAGGAGAACGGAAACAACAGTGATTGCCTGATCTGCCCTGATCAGAGTCAGGACAACATGAAGGATACCTGCGATCGCTGCAGCTGACACACCCAGTTTACCGATACCTGCTGCCACACCCTCCAGCTTCAGGCTAGAAGTATCTTTTCGCTCTTCTTCCTCGGAGGTATCTGTCAGAGCTTTGTTTATCTTTCCTAATTCAGAACTGTCTCCGATAACAGTTGCGATCATGTAACCTTCGCCTGAAGTCACAACAGAACCCATAAAGACTTTTCCATGTGAGGAGTAATCCGTAGATTCTGCCTCGTCCATATTGGTTACTGCTGCTTTGTTCTCATCTCTTGATTCACCGTTTAATGCCGCCTGAGATACTTTGATCTTACCTTCAAATAACAGACCATCTGCCGGAACCTTATCTCCTGCCTGGATAAGAATCGTATCACCTTTAACGATTTCACTGGTAAGAATATTGACCAGCTTTCCGTCTCTTACAACTTTGGCATAGGTCTTGCTGTATTCTTCCTGAAGCGCCTCACTTCTTGAAGTATTTCTGTACTCTGACAGGGTACTGAAACCGGTAGCAAGTGCGATTGCAATCACAATACTGATGATCTCCACAACATCATTTCCGCCGGATAATGCAGGGACAAAGATTCCCAGCACAGCCAGGATAACTTTAAGAGCCAGAGCCGCACATAATACCTTGATCCAGATGTCATCAAATGCACCGATAAACATGGACCAGAGTGATTCTGTCTCTTTCTTCGCCAGCTCATTGGTGCCGTACTTCGCCTTGCTCTCGCTGACCTGCTGTCCGGACAGGCCCTGCATTCGCTCCTCTTTGTTTATTTCATTCATAATAATTAACCTCCTCTTTCGGGTTTTGCAACTGTTCAATCATGGACAGACAGTTACCGGATTTTATATAAAAAGAGGAACCATAACAGCTCCTCTTTTTATTTTCACACAAATCTCTGGCAGAGTTCCCCAAGTCCGGGATCTGTTGTGCCATTTCCTACGGCGTTGAATTTCCATTCACCGTTATACCTGTATATTTCCCCAAAAATCATCGCAGTCATACCTGAATAATTCTCAGTTAAATTATATTTGCACATTTCTTTATTGTTTCTGGCATCAACCAGACGGATAAATGCATTCTGGATCATTCCAAAATGCTGTTTTCTCTTTACTGCCTGATAGATATTGACAACAATGACAATCTTATCATATTCAGCCGGAACTCTTGACAGATCAATAACGATCTGCTCATCATCTCCCTCGCCTGCTCCTGTAAGATTGTCTCCCATATGATTGACTGTCCCGGATTTATGTTTCAGGTTGCCGAAATATACCAGGTCTGTTTTATCTGTAAATTTACCATTTTTCAACATGATTGCAGAAGCGTCGCAGTCGATTGCCTGATGTGATGAAGATCCAAACAATGCACTAAATAATCCACCACCGCCGGATGGCTTTGCCTCATCCCAGCCAAGTCCCACGATCACCTTTGCTAATCCTGCATGCTCCTTTGACAGATTTACCTTCTGTCCTTTCTGTAAGCTTACTGACATTTTCGTCCCTCCTGTTGCCCTCTGGCACTATTCTACGTCTACACCATAACTGTTGCACAAAGCAGCCAGACCACCCTGATAAACGCTTCCAATGGCATTAAATTTCCATTCGTCACCATTCTTGTACAGTTCACCAAATACAACTGCTGTTTCAATAGAGAAATCTTCTCCAAGATCATATCTGAGGATTTCTTCTCCTGTCACTTCATTGAAGATTCTCACAAAGGCATTAGAAACCTGTCCGAAATTCTGGCGTCTTGCCTCTGCATCATAGATGGTAACTGTAAATGCAATCTTTGTGATATTGGCAGGAATCTTTGACAGATCGATCTTAATCTGCTCATCATCTCCGTCTCCGGCACCTGTAAGGTTGTCTCCCATATGCTGGACTGCTCCGGACGGATGTACAAGATTTCCATAGAATACAAAATCGTTCGAATCAGAAACCCTTCCGGAATCTGTCAGACAGAACGCTGCTGCATCCAGATCGAAATCTCCGCCTGTGTCAAAAGCATTGATATCCCATCCGATACCTACAACTACATTCTTAAGTCCCGGGTTACCTTTTGTAAGACTGACCTTCTGTCCTTTTTTTAAACTAACTGGCATATATTTTTCCTCCCATATTGTCTTATCCGCTTCGCTATACAGCTCCATACCTGATAACTGTTTAGTATTTTTACCAAACAGCCGACTGTCTCTTACATTACGCTACTTCAATACCATAATGACCGCAGAGTGCTGCAAGTCCACCTTGGAATCCGCTTCCGATGGCATTAAACTTCCACTCTCCGTTATGTCTGTAAAGTTCTCCTACAACTACTGCTGTTTCAATGGAGAAGTCCTCCCCAAGATCATAATGGATCAGTTCCACCTCATTGGATTCATCTACCAGACGGATGTAAGAGTTTGAAACCTGTCCAAAGTTCTGACGTCTTGCTTCTGCATCATAAATGGTAACTGTAAACGCAATTCTCTCAATATTCGCCGGAACCTTTGACAGATCGATCATGATCTGCTCATCATCACCTTCACCCTCACCGGTAAGGTTATCTCCCATGTGGATGACTGATTCACTGACATGCTTCAGATTGCCATAGAAAATGAATTCTTTCTCTGTAGGGCATTTTCCGTTGGCACCAAGCATAAATGCTGCTGCATCCAGGTCAAAATCCGAACCTGAATCAAAAGCGTTTACATCCCATCCAAGTCCTACCATGATCTTCTTAAGTCCCGGATTCTTCTTTGTTAAATCTACCTTCTGTCCTTTTGATAAATTAATAGGCATATCATTCATCCTCCCTTTTTTCTGTGTTTTTATTTTCTTACCGGTGGCACATTGTATTGTTTGTTAAAATCCTGTTTGATTGCCTCCAGACGAACCTGATCCTCCTGGCGTTTCTTTCTGGCATCTTCCTGGATCCTTCTTGTCTCTTCGATTCCATTTGTAATGGTTGCCCATGTCTTCTCAAGAGTCTCAATCTGAATGGAACTTCCGGATGCCATTTTAGCTGTCATCTTCGATACATCTACTGTATTCTGGGCATTCTTAAGAAGCATCTCATTTGTTTTCTTATCCAGTTCTGCAATAGATTCTGCCTGTATCTTCTGCCTTTTCAGAAGAATTGCCTGCGCAAGTGCCTGCTTAAATACAGGAAGCGTAACGATAAACGCAGAATTGATCTTTCTCACCAGATTGTAATTGCTGAACTCCATAGTCTTGATCATGGGAATGGACTGCATTGCCACATTCTCTGCTGTTCTCAGATCCTGTGTCCTCTGTTCCAGCATCATCAGTGCCTGATTCAGACTGGTAAGTTCAAACTGAATAGACTGATCTCCCGTATTCTCCATATCCTGCTGTCTCTGGGCAATGTAGGCTTCAATCTCTTTACATGCCTGTTCTCCTGCAAGGATATATTTCACCAGTTCATGATAATAATCCACATTGGTCTTAAACATGGTATCCAGCTTTTTGTTGGACTGTTTGATTTCAGACTCATATCCTTTAAGCTGAACATAAATCTTATCAACTTCTTCGCCCATTGTGTGATACTTGGCCAGTATCTTATCCAGCTGTTTTCTGAAATTTCCGAAAAGCTTTCCAAAAAGTCCCGGATTATCCTTAATTTCATTAATGTCAAACTGATCCATAATCTTTGCCAGCGATTTAAGCATCTCGCTTGTCTCATTAAGCTGCGACATATTCATGCTGTTGAGGACCACATCAGATGCCTTGGAAATCTCCTCTGCTGCTTTCGCACCAAAAGATACAATGGTATCCATATTGTAAACTTCAATCGTGCTGACAATATCGTCCACTTCTTTTGAATTGACCAGCTCAGCATTCATCTGCTGCCTGTCAGCGACAATATCATATTTCTCCACAACTTCAATCTCATTTTTCTCCTGAAGACCATTACCGGCCTGAGCAGGATTTCCCATAGATGATTTACCGAAATCAAGTCCCATAATCTACTAACCTCTCCTGAAAAGTTTTCTCCGCCATGAGGGGCGGGTACTGTTTGTCGAAATGTTATTCAGATCCGGAACCTGCATATCGTATTTATATTCCCCGATCTGGTGCTCTTCCATCAGTTTTTCTGCAAAGTAGTTCTCCACACTCTGATAGCCTGTAGGGACAAAAAACAGAATGTCAAATCCTGCCAGGTTCAGGAATGTTACAAGAATCGAATCCTGAAGTGAAATCATCGTCTCCCCTGTATTAATATATATCAGTTTCGGATTCTTTTTTGTAAAATCAAATTTCTGGATCAGACGCAGAATCTCCTTCGGCAGATCCAGAATCTGCGCGATCACTGTATATTCTGTACCATTTTCCCCAATACCCTTTATCAGTTTCCGCTCGATCAGAAGCTGCAGCTTGTCAAGTATAAATTCCTGCATTTCCTCCCGAAGAAGATGATAAGGATATCTGGGATGATTCTTTATTTTATTCCGCAGAAGCTTTCCGTTTTTATAAAATTCTACGGCAAAGGCTTTCATTGGACCGGAGGTAGTTGGTTCAATGTACGGAGCACTTTTCACAACAACGGTATCCTCTGTGATCAGTGCTGCTATGGATTCCCAGTACTGAGAAACACTTCCATCCTTCACTCCTGAGATTTTTGAAAAAATAACCGGAATATTTACCACACCGTTAACTGTGCTGAAATTAGGTCTGTATTTCAATTCCTGATCCCACAGTAGTTTTATCTCTTCATACATGGTCTGCAGATTGATAACATTCGCCTTCACATACTGCTGATTTCTGTATATCCCACTGTCCTGATACATCAGAGTATCAAGTTCTCTTTCCGCATGATAAGCGGCTGTTCCAATCTTTACCTGAGAACTCTCTTCCGGATATTCTGTGATTGCCAGACTCTCCGGATAGTTGACCTCATACAGAAGTTTATCTTCCAGACAGCACTTAATGTTCAGATCAGGACATAAGATCAGCACATCCAGTGGCAGCCGCCCAAGGAAACTCATAAACAGAGCTTCGTTTTCATTCCGGCAGCCCCCCAGATAAATAAAGCATCCAATCTCCGGTGATTTCCAGTTTATGAACAGCTTCGGCAGATATCTTCTCATCCAGCACAGCAGATACACTGCCCTGTTTGTCAGTCTGTTAAGATTTTCCCCTTCCTTCTGAGATTCAGCCAGCATAACATCCACAAATGTTTTATGCAGGATCCGCTGAAGCTCCGGATTGGCTCCATACTGTATATTACACGCAAGTCCCAGGAGCATCTGATCTCCGGATGTATAGTTTGACCTCTTTATCTCTGAAATTTCCTGCGGCGTTGGTCTTGGAATCTCTTTACTTACGACCACCGTATTTCTCTTTGAATTTCTCAGTTCCTGCTGCAATCTGAATAACTCATTTGCATAAGTAAGCTTATCTTCTGCCCCGTTAATCCTGCAGAAACAGTTATAAAAAAAACGGCTGTCATTTCCCCTTAACAGAATGCTCTCGCGGATATCATCCAGGCCGTTTCCCTTTAGCCATGCATTTGTACAATTTGTAAGCGAAGGTCTGATTCCATACAGTCTCTCATTGTTGAGTTCATTCTGAATCTCATCTCTGACCTTTTTCACACAATATCCCTGCGGAAATGGCTGCAAACCTTCCATCTGCAAACTGTCTGAAAGAACGGAACCCGGATCTGTTTTCAGATATCCCTGATCCCCTGCATACTGAAGCAGCACTACATCACAGCCTACATTGGAAAGAATCGATATGAGCATTAACTCATAATTGCTTATCTGCCCTTCATATAATATTTTAGGGATATGGTTCTCTCCAAGCTGATTTACAATGCGTTCAAATTTATAATACAGCCAGCACATGAACTTGATATATGCGTTCCTGATCATATTCTCGGTTTTCCCGGCTTTTCGCAGGGAATCCAGAGAGTCATAAATGGAGGCTGCCACATTCTGTCTCTGAAACTCATTCATCCTTGGCAGCCATTTTCTCAGACTGACATGGATAAAATCCATACTCATCTGAAAATCCATTCCCATTATTTCATTATAATATGCAAGATTCCCCTCATCGGGATTAGGTATCTTCCCTTCGATAACCACTCCGGTTCTTCTTGCTGTATCATAATATTTCTTTATAAATTCGCCGACTTCTTCAGAATATCCGTTGATACGGTAGAAATAAACACCTTTCTCCCGCCTGCTGTTCAGTTCGACAAAATAATCACTGAGGTTTTGAATTTTTTTGTGTTCCAACATATAAGTATCTCACCTTCAATATCTGCTTATCTTATTTCTGTTCATGATAAGTTCTACAGTAATTTCATAAAATAATGCGGAACCATAATTTTCTCCAAATTTTCGTATAAATTCTACCTCAAAATTGTATCATATTGCTATTTATATTTCAAGAAAATTCCCCTGTTCTTTCTATGGCTTATTCCCCTGAAATGTGCTATGATGTAGCTGCTGACTCGGTCCTTCACACTGTGATGGGCCGGATTACCTGCAGTATTTTATTGAATTTCTATAAGGTACCCTATTTACGGGAATTTTTGTAGATATGTCAGAAGGAGTGTTATGAAAAATAATGTTTTATATTACAGTGTAGGTCCATTACTCTATTGTCCTGCCAACAGAATATCCATCACTGATTCTCTGATAAATGAAAGATTCGGGAACAGATTTTCTCTTGCTCTCTGTCTTGAAGATACCATAAACGACGATCATGTTGAAGAAGCCGAGCAGATACTGATTTCTTCTCTCAGCCAGATATTCATACAGCATGAACAAAAGCCATTCTATCTGCCCCAAATATTTATCCGGGTTCGGAATCCACAGCAGATTCAGAGATTAACAAAAGCTCTTGGGCAATCCATTAAGATTGTTACCGGTTTCATCGTCCCTAAATTCAGCCCGGATAACGCACAAAGTTATATTGAGCAGATGATTCTCGTCAATGAACTTGTCGCAAAAAAGCTTTACATGATGCCTATTTACGAAAGTCCTTCCATTATAGATTTGCGAAACAGAATTGATATTCTCTACTTGTTAAGGGATTCTTTAGCCAGAATTGAAGATCTTATATTGAATATACGTGTTGGCGGAAATGATCTGTGCCATATGTTTGGGTTTCGCAGACATGCCAATGAATCTATTCACAGCATCAGACCTGTTTCAGATATTTTCTCAGATATTATCACTGTATATGGTATGGATTATGTGATTTCCGGTCCTGTATGGGAATATTATGCCGGTGACAGCTGGAAAGAAGGAATGATTCAGGAAATCCGGGAGGACAGACTTTGCGGTTTCATCGGAAAAACCGTTATCCACCCTTCACAGATCCCTGTAGTAAACAGAGCTTATCAGGTTTCACGAAATGACTACCTTGACGCACGGGCGATTTTAAACTGGAATGCTGATTCTGCTTCCCTTGTTGCAGGAAGCAAAACCAGAGAAAGAATGAATGAATATAAAACCCATCTGAACTGGGCTAAGAAAACAGTTTATCTTTCAGAAGTTTTCGGAATAACAGAATAAGTATTACCCTTCTCACGCATCCGCAAGCTTCTTAATGATTCCACAGCATTTATAATGTGTAAGTGGATAGTATTCTACAGGTGTATGTTTCTCTTCGGCAAGTCTGACAATATGCTCCAACTGAGGATTTCCCTTATATCGCTCATCGATCAGCACCTTCCAGGGAATTCTCCTCAGTAATACTCTTGTTGTCTCTCCGATCCCCGGTTTGATCAGATTAATATCGTCAATACCGAAATTCTTTCCTATATTTATTACCTCATCAATACCCTGACTTTCCACTCTTTTTTCCAGATCAGGTGTATTCTCCATATTAAATTCCTTTTCAATGGTTTCAATAAAGTCATATGACAGATCAGAATCTGTCAGTTCTCCGTAATAGACTGCCCCATGGAAATCATCTCTGCCTATTATGTCATCTCTCAGAAAAGTACGGCTGATAAGGCCGGATACTGTACTGTTCAGGCAGGAACTTGGGATCAGGATATCTTCATGTGTTCCGCAAAGCTCCGTAACATTTGCCGGATCTGCCACTACCGCTATGTCAGCAGAAACCCCTTCATATGCAGAGATATCTTTCTTCAATTCATTCAGGATCGCACCCTTGCCAATCCATCCGTCCACAAATAAAATCTGCTGCGGTCTGTACTTTTCAAGCAGATACTTCATGGCATTATCGTCAATCCCTCTTCCTCTGATAATTGAAATGGAATAATGCGGCACATTTATACCATATTTGAATTTGATGTATCGCTTCACAAGGATACCAATTGGGATTCCCGCTCTGGCAAGGGATACCAGGACAATTTTCTTTCCCTTATTCTCTATGATCTTATCTGCCAGCATTCCTACTGCATTGGCAACCGGCTTCGCATAATGTTTCAGCGCATTATGATATACCTGCATATACTGATCTGTAGGAACATATTCAACAGGCAGCATCTCGCTGTAATGTTTTCCGGACTGAATCAGTTTCTCCCGCACTTTGGCAGGCTGAGGTTCTACCAGCCCGGTAATATCCTTCAATAATAAAATCACATCTTCTTCTGAATAGGAACTTCTCAAATCAGCACCACCTTACAACTGTAATATCCTTGTTCTGCATCCGGACAGCATTTATCAGCGTTTCCTGACTCTCCTTTATTTCCGGGGAATCTGTGACAATCAATACCTTGTCATATTTTCCTATATCGTAAATAAACGTTCTCCTGTCCGGATCATATAAACTTTTCAGTTCATATCTGCTGTGAAGGGGATACTCTTTTTCCAGACTCACAGCAATGGGACTTCTTGTAGTCGAATGGCACCTTACTTCGGCTCCCTCTTTTTCCATCTTTCTTCCGATATAAAGTGCAGGGAACATAAACTCCTCAGTGCCGATCACCAGTATTCTTTTGCCAGATATATTATCAGCCATATTTCCGGTTTTCTCCCGGATTTCTCTCCACAGATTCTCACATGCTTCTTCATATTTCCCGGAATCAATCAGTCTGCGGGCATCCATCCGGTTTTTAACATAAATCGTTGTATACTCTGCGGCCTTATCCGGACATTTATAATAAAATCCGTCTCCCTTAAATGTTTCTGCTCTGTCTCCGTAAGTACTGTGATCCGTTTTTACCAGATAATACAGAGAAATCCCCTGTCTCTTATAACGTTCCAGATTCTCCTCGCTCATTCCGTTTAACAGAGATGCTACTGAATATTTAAATTTTCCGTCATATTCCCTGTCAAGAATACTGATGATATTCCGAATTGTTTTTCCGGTAGTTACTTCATCCTCGATAAATATGATCCGATCCGTCTCCGCCGCTGCTCTGTCAATATCATCTTTTACCAGCTTCTGCTCTGTGGCATGGCTGTGTTCCTCGGAAAAAAACAGATAATTCACGCCGGGAATAACTTCTCTGGTGGTCTGAATATAATCTGCCCCCACAGTAATCGCTGCCTGAGCACCTATGGCAGTTGCTGTCTCCGCAAAGCCCACCAGCAAAAGTTTTTCATCTTTGTATTTCTCCCTGAAAGTATCTGCCAGAGCAGCAAATAAATCCAGTGCCTTTGATGGCACTACCGGAATATGCTTTCCCTGAAGCGGATCCACTACCAGATAGTTTCTCTTCGTATTATTTTCCCTTTTTGCGATCTTTACTAAATCCTTCTCAGTATATTCCATCTTTACTCCTTCTACTGATATGATCTGAAAAATGCCTGCAACTTGGTCAGAGCTTTCGTCAATGCCTCTGTCTCCTCCACATTCAGGCCTTTAAGTACAGCCAGTACCATCTTCTCATGGAAATCTTTATGATGGTAATAAGCTTTCTTCCCCTGTTCTGTCAGGGAGATCAGCACAACCCTTCGGTCCTCCTGACTTCTCATACGCTGGATATATCCCTTCTTTACAAGATTATTCACAGCGATCGTCAATGTACCCACAGTCACATTCAGTTCTCTGGCTACTGTTGACATATTCTTCTGTTCCCGGATACCTACTGCATTAATAATGTGCATATCATTGACGGAAATATTCTTATATTCTCCCGTAATCAATGCCCGTTCTTCCAGGTCCAGAATCTCATTAAATAAATTGACCAGTACATCATTAATTGCCTCATAATGGTTCATCCGGTTACCTCCCTCTTTTTGCTTAAGCAATTCCATATAGCATTGCTGTAGCATGTTTGTACATTCATGGTTATATTGCTACCTATTATACACTAAAATACTTTGTCTCACAAAGCATTTCTGGCAGGTTTTCAAAGAATTTCTCTCTTAATTCTTTCTTTGAACCATGAAATTTGTTATAATGAACAGATAGATTACAGTTCATACGCTCCTGTCTCATTTCCGTATGCAGTCTGCAATGAATTTGGGATACGGTACTGAGGACAGCAATACAGGCTGCAGATTGCTGTAACTGTTCAGCACTCTCACTGTTAAGAACTATTTTAGTTAAAGGGAATTTTCTATGAAAAAAAATAATATGCCACTTAATTTACGGGAGAGAATCAACTCCCGGATCAGTCTTCTGTGTTCTGTTATTGTTCTGGTTCTGCTCGTTCTGGTGATGCATCAGATGGATTACACCCTGATCCGTAAACCGCAGAAAGAAGCAGCAGAAGCAGCGGCTCTCAAGGAACAGCAGGATAAGATCAAAGCTGAAACACCTGTCATCTCCACTGCAAGTGTAATTGCTGTTGGAGATAATCTTTATCACAGCAAGCTGTATGAATCCGGCGAAAATGACTCCGGCATATGGAATTATGACCATATCTACACTCATGTTCTGGACCAGATCCAAGCTGCAGACGTAGCCATGATCGACCAGGAAACGGTTTTTGCTCCAAGCCACGATGCTGTCAGCACTTATCCTTCTTTTGCCACTCCCCAGGAAGTGGGAGATGCCATTATCAAAGCAGGGTTTGATGTAGTGGAATCTGCCACAAATCACGCCGATGATTATGGATATGACTATCTGAAAAGTACTCTGGATTTCTGGAGCACCAATTATCCGGATATTCCTGTACTTGGCATCCACGCCACCCAGGAAGATGCAGACACTGTCAAAGTAAAAGAAGTGAATGGTATTAAGATTGCTTTTCTTGACTATACATACGGCACCAATAATTCCGGTGCAGGCGAAGGATATGAGTACATGATCGATATCTTTGATAAGGATAAGATCACCACAATGATCCAGAAAGCCAAAGAAATCAGCGACTGCATCATCTTTGTGGCTCACTGGGGAACAGAAGATGAAACCATGCCAAATGAATACGAGAAACAATGGGCCGCTTTTCTGATGCAGCAGGGTGTTGATGTGATCATTGGCGGTCATCCGCATGTGCTTCAGCCTTACGGACAGCTTTCTGATGACCAGGGACACAATACCACCATATTCTACTCCCTCGGAAACTTCGTTTCCACCCAGCAGGAACTCCCGGAACTTCTGGAAGGAATGGCAAGTTTTACCATACAGAAATCAACTCTGAACGGCAAATCAACCATCCAGATCCTTTCTCCGGAAGTGAAACCTATGGTCATGCATTATAATCACGATAACGGAGAATACGGACCATATATGCTGGATGATTATACAGAAGAACTTGCTTCTTCCCACAGTGTAAGAAATGTGATCGGTGATGAGTTTACTCTCGATAACCTGAAAGCCAAATTTAAGGAAATCATGTCCATGAATGTGAAGCCTTCCACAAATACAAACCTGCTGAACGTCAAGTTTGACTGGGAGGGCAACATGATTGACAAAACTACCGGAAATGTAGTGGAAGATACAGAATCCATCCACTCCTGGGAATATCAGGCAGACACATCAGACGGAACCGAAGACTCTTCCGACGTTTCTGACAGCTCTTCAGATGAAAGTTCAGATGAAAGTTCGGATGAAAGTTCGGACGAAAGTTCAGATGAAAGTTCGGATGAAAGTTCAGATGAAAGTTCGGATGAAAATTCAGATGATTCTTCAAACGAATATGACAGTGGTTATTGATGAATTCCCAGCAGTTTCTCTGCATTCTGTCTGGTCACATCAATAACCTCCTCTGCTGTAATTCCCTTCAGTTCTGCGATTGCCTGTGCTACATAAGGCAGATTTAATGACGAATTTCTCTTACCTCTGTTTGGCTCCGGAGACATATAGGGACAGTCTGTTTCCAGGACAAGCTGAGACAGGGGTGCATACTGAACCGTCTCTTTCAGTTTCTTTGCATTCTTAAAAGTGACAACTCCGCCGATTCCCAGATACAGTCCCATTTTCAGATATTCTGCTGCAATCTCCCTGCTGTATGAAAAACAATGAATGATACCGCCATACATACCACCCTGCATATATTCTCTGACAATATTCAGAGTATCCTCGGCAGCTTCTCTGCTGTGGATCATAAACGGAAGCTTCTCTTCTCTCGCAATATCAAGCTGAGCGCGAAACATCTTCTGCTGGATCTGATGTTCCTCTTCTTCCTTATGCCAGTAATAGTCCAGCCCGATCTCACCGATTGCCACCATCTTGTCCATATGGGATAATCTGCGAATCTCATCCAGAGTCTCCTGTGTCATCTTATCTGCATCATCCGGATGGATTCCCACTGCTCCATATACAAAAGGATATTTCTCCATCAGCTTCACAGTATCCTGAAAACCGCCTACAGATGCACAGACATTCACAATCTTCTCAATCCCTCCATCGTACATAGACATAAGAAGCGCTTCCCTGTCTGTGTCAAAGGCCTCGTCATCATAGTGCGCATGTGTATCAATAATCATTTTTTCCTATCTCCTCATGTAATCTTATAGCAATTCCATAAAATAATGCAATCAAGACAGTTCAGCAGGACTTCACGCTATGATGGACTGGATTGTTTGCAGTAATTTATGGAATTGCTATAGTCCGATTAAAAAATCTGTTATAAAATTACCAGTTCATCCCCCGGATGGATCACACCGCCATGAATAACCTTCGTAAAAACTCCCTGTTTCGGCATAATGCACTCTCCCATTTTCTTAAAGATCGCACATCCGCTGTGGCATTCTTTTCCAATCTGTGTCAGCTCCAGGACTACATCATTGCACTGGAATTTCGTACCGATCGGAAGTGTGGCAAAGTCGATTCCCTGAACCACCAGGTTCTCTCCGAATGCCCCGTCTTCTACCTCTGCACCTCTGGCGCGAAAATCTTCAATCTTGTCAAAAGAGAGCAGACTTACCTGACGGTGCCATTTGCCGGCATGGGCATCACCCTCGATTCCCCAGTCCTCAATTACTTTAATCTCCGGAACACTTGTCTTCTCTATTCCCTTTCTTTCACTTGTACAAACCGCAATTACTTTTCCCATAAGATTATCCCTTTCACCTTCCTGTTTTAGTTTCAGATACTGTTTTCGTACCTGCTCTTCCGTTTATTGCCGTCAGCTTATATTCTCTGCTTTCTTATCCCTGTTATCGCCATCAGTTATCTTGCGCAGTTCCCTGCTTCCCCTGTCATGATCTCAATGCCATGTCCAAGCGCATCAATAATATACTCCAGGCTCTCTTTTACAGCTTTCGGACTTCCCGGAAGATTGATGATCAGTGTTTTTTTTCGGATACCTGCCGTAGAACGGCTGAGCATGGCGCGTTTCGTGATAGTCATACTGTACGCACGCATTGCCTCCGGAATCCCCGGTACACGTCTGTCAATAATATCCTCCGTTGCCTCCGGTGTAATATCTCTGGGTGAAAAACCGGTTCCGCCTGTTGTCAGGATCAGTTCCGCTGTGCCGCTGTCTGCAATTTCCGCCATTCTCTCTGACAACATCTTTCTGTCATCCGGCAGAACATCTTCAGACACAACCTCATATCCATTCTTCTCAACAATCTCTCGGATCGCAGGTCCGCTTAAATCCTCACGTTCTCCGCGATATCCCGTATCACTGGATGTAATAATCGCTACTCTTTTCATTTTATAAAAACCTCCCTGTCGGGCAGATAATTTTTTTCGTTATCTGCCATTCTGTATTTCCATTATACACATTTCTTTCATTTTACCCAACAAATATTTTGCAAATCGCAGAGCAATTCGTGGATATCAAAAATAAAAATCTCCACTCTTACCGCCCGTCTTTTCAACCAGATGAATATTGGACATTACCATATGCTTGTCAATTGCCTTACACATATCATAAATCGTCAGAAGCGTCACCTGAACCCCTGTCAGTGCCTCCATTTCCACACCGGTCTTGCCTTCTGTTTTCACTGTACAGAAAGCGCGGATAATTCCGTTTGTCTCATCCAGTTCATAGTCTACGGAACATTTCTGGATCGGAAGCGGATGGCACATGGGAATCAACTCAGAAGTCCTTTTCACTCCCATAATCCCCGCTACACGTGCTACTCCAAGCACATCTCCCTTTTTCACAGACCCCTCTTTCACAGCCTCCATGATTGCTTCTCCTACATGAATCTCACCTGTGGCAACTGCTGTTCTGCAAGTGACATTTTTCCCGGAAACGTCTACCATAACTGCGTTTCCATTCTCATCAAAATGATTAAAACCCTGTGACATGATCAAAATCCCCCTGTTTAAGTTTTTACAAAAAGCGAGGCTCTTATTGTACGGGAACATACAATAAAAGCCTCGCCTGTTCATCACGATACGGTTGGAGTCTTTACCCACCGAAATTGACGACACCATGAATACTCATGAGTCAGTCACTCCCCTTTATCTAAATATTAATATAGCTTTTGAGAGTGTATTTGTCAAGATAATATTCGTAAGTTTTCACACATTTTCGCTACCGTTCGCTTTGTTCTCAGTAATACAAAGATCAGCAGATTTCTGCACCTGCAGGCATTTCCTTTTCCGGTACCATCAGGGAAAGGTTTCCGTCTGCATCTTCTGCGCAGAGGATCATTCCTTCACTGAGTACACCGGCAAGTTTGGCTGGTTTCAGGTTTGTGACTACCATAACCCTCTTACCTACCATTTCTTCTGCACTGTAGTGTGCTTTGATTCCGGATACGATCTGGCGCACCTGGCTTCCGATCTGTACCTGTGAGCAGAGCAGTTTCTTTGATTTCTTTACTTCTTCACATTTGATGATCTTACCAACCTGGAACTGAAGCTTGCCGAAATCTTCAAATGTGATCTCAGGTTTTGCTTCGATATCAATTACGTCTTCTTTTTCTTCTTTTGCAGGTTCTTCTGCTTTCGGCGGATGAAGCTCTGCCACCTTTGCAAGTACCTCTTTCAGGTCAAGGCGGGCGAAAAGGATTTCCGGTTTTTCAGTTACTTTATTTCCTGACGGATAGAGGCCAAAGGTCTTAAGGTCTTCCAGTTCTCTGTCCTGTGCATTTAACTGGGCAAGGATTCTCTCTGTTGTTTCCGGCATAAAGGATTTCAGCAGAACCGCACCAATGCAGATTCCCTCAACCAGATTGTAGAGAACTGTTGCAAGACGGTCTTTTTTCTCTTCATCCTTAGCAAGAGCCCATGGCATTGTTTCGTCGATGTATTTGTTGCAGCGTTTGAAGATTGTGAATACTTCCGTCATTGCATCTGCCACGCGGAGTTTATCCATTTTTTCGTTTACTTTGGCAGGTACGGAGAGAATGAAGTTCTTCAGATCATCATCTACAGGTTCTGTAACGCCTTTGTTTTCTACCACACCGCCGAAATATTTGTTTGACATGGAAATGGTACGGTTTACAAGGTTTCCAAGGGTGTTAGCGAGTTCAGAATTGAGACGCTCTACCATCAGTTCCCATGTGATCACACCATCATTCTCGAATGGCATTTCATGAAGTACGAAGTAGCGGACTGCATCTACACCGAAGAAGTCTACCAGTTCATCTGCATAGATTACATTTCCTTTGGATTTACTCATCTTACCATCACCCTGAAGAAGCCATGGATGTCCGAATACCTGTTTCGGAAGCGGCAGATCCAGTGACATCAGGAAAATCGGCCAGTAAATTGTATGGAAACGGATGATGTCTTTACCGATCAGATGCAGGTCTGCAGGCCAGAGTTTGTTAAACTGTTCTGTGCTTTCGCCATCGCAGTCGTAGCCGATTCCTGTAATATAGTTTGTAAGGGCATCAAGCCATACATATACTACGTGTTTCGGATCAAAGTCTACCGGAATTCCCCATTTGAAGGAAGTTCTGGATACACAGAGATCCTGAAGTCCCGGGAGAAGGAAGTTGTTCATCATCTCATTTTTACGGGATTCCGGCTGGATGAAATCCGGATGTGTATTGATGTAGTCGATAAGTTTGTCAGCATATTTGCTCATTTTGAAGAAGTATGCTTCTTCTTTTGCAGGTACACATGGGCGGCCGCAGTCCGGACATTTGCCGTCTACAAGCTGGGATTCTGTAAAGAAAGATTCACATGGTGTACAATACATTCCTTCGTAGTGTCCTTTGTAGATGTCGCCTTTTGCGTACATTTTTTTGAAGATTTTTTTGACCTGTTTTTCGTGGTCTTCATCTGTGGTACGGATGAATTTGTCGTAGGATGTGTTCATCAGATCCCAGATTCTTTTGATCTCACCGGATACGTTGTCTACGAATTCTTTTGGGGTGATTCCGGCTTCTTCGGCTTTTAATTCGATTTTCTGACCATGTTCATCGGTTCCTGTCTGAAAGAATACGTCATAGCCCTGCTGACGTTTGTAGCGGGCGATGGCATCGGCAAGGACGACTTCGTAGGTGTTGCCGATATGGGGTTTGCCGGATGTGTAGGCGATGGCGGTGGTGATGTAGTATTTCTGTTTTTCCATGGTTTGTTGTCTCCTTTTTTGAATGTGGACGCTCCGTCGCAGTGTGATCCTGCCCGGAGGGCTTTTTTATGTTATAGGAACATTACAGAGTAATTTCCTATAACATAAAAAACGTCTCCTCAGATTATCTGAGAAGACGAGTATTACCCGTGTTACCACTTCTGTTCGTTTCCGGGCTCACGCGGGGAAACCTTAGGAGGTACGTTGTGATACCTCTACGCTGTAACAGGCGTGCCTGTCGCTGCCTAAAGCTGTTGGCTCTCAGCAGTGCCTCTCGGAAGCCATCTTCAACCTGCTCCTTGCATATCCCTCTCAGCCTTTGAATCTGTGATATGTGATCCATGGGGATTTCTCTGTAATACGGTCTGCGGATCTACTCTCTTCTTCAATGAGTTTGTGTTATTTCATGACAGCACTCCGCTCTATGATCGTGGAACGCTGTTAGCTATAGGAAATAGTTATCTCCTGTTATAGGGAAAATATAGCACATTTTGGTGGATTTGTAAACCCACATTGAAGTTGTCGCTTTTATAGATCTGATGTCTTATCAAGAAGTTCCTTTACTCCTTTTAGTGCTACATCAATTTTCCGTTCTTCCAGATGGTAATTTAATACATAACGAGTTCTTGCCTCCCACAGGGAAAACATTTCACTATGGTCTTCTATATATTCTGTCACCAAAAGGTCTGCACCATTCTCTTTTCCTATTCGCAGTAACTGATCTATATCATGTGTTTTAGGGTATTCAATTCCTGACATCTCTAACTGATATTTCAGATTCAGTTCTACTGCTTGCTGTAAATGATAACCAATGTAATTTAAATATGCTTCGTCACTCCCCATTTGATTACGAATCATAACAGCAACATTATAATTGCTTATCGATTTATCCAGCAATGTCTCGCTCATATACGGTAACTCCTTTCTTTGTTATTTCTTCATACATACGGGAATCCACCGTATAGTTTGTCCATATATCATACATAAATGACAGTGTTTCTTTAAAAGTAATTTTCTGATCCTGTTTCAGTACAATGTAAAAATCCACATCACTTCCCATGTGACATGTATCCTGTACACTTGATCCAAATACAACTATTTTTTCCACATTAGAGTCTTCTTTTATATTATTTATCATTTGTTTTACTTTTTTCTGTTGTATAGGATATATCTTTTCACAATTTTCAAATGGATCTTGAATACATACTCTCCATTCTTTTTTTTGATCTGCTGTTTTTCTTTTGTAAAAAAGTGGAACTGTTCTTGTCTTAGTCATATAGGCTCCCCCTTTTTTGAAAGTATTTTATTTGTAATATTATATCCTGTATTTGTTTTGTGTACAAGAGTTGTAAAATAGATTTTCCAAACTATGTTACTGTTCACTCCGTTCACAGTAACGTAGCCAAAATTCATTCCAGATTGCCTGCGGCAATGGAATTTTGGCTTGTATGTCTCGGGATTTTGGCATATTCATGCCAAAACACCTCGCGGGACAGTGTTGTGTAAACAGTAACCAAACTATAACAATTCTATAAAATAATAATTTTATATCTTGACAATTTCAATCCAATATTGTATAGTATCAATATCAGTAATGATTATCGTTATTGAACAGATTATAACTGCAACTATCCTGAACAGTTATGATAAATCATTTGCGAGTAAACAGGGAAGGGAGGAATACCATGGCGACACTGAAATACAGCCGTCAGAGGGAATCGATCAAAGAGTTTCTAAGAACCAGAACAGATCATCCTACTGCCGATGTGGTATATGAGAATATGAAGCTCATCTATCCGAATATCAGCCTCGGTACGGTATATCGCAACTTATCTCTGCTGGCTGATCTGGGAGAGATTAAGAAGCTTTCCTCTTTCGCCGGAGCGGATCACTTTGACGGGCGGACCGAGAGGCACTGCCACTTCATGTGTATCAGATGTGAGCGGATCATCGACCTTGAGAGCGAGGGAATTCACCACATTATGGATCTTGCAGGTGAGAACTTCAAAGGAAAGATTACTGATTACAGTGCCAGATTCTTCGGCCTGTGTGAGGACTGCCTGAAAGAGACAGAAGGCAACTCTGATAGTTCAAAGTAGTTTTGCTTACATCATTAGTGGCCAAATTGGGAATAACAACTAATGATAAAAAGTTGCAAAAAAGCTAAAATTAAACTTGACTTTTTCAATCAAGTATGGTAATCTAAAGTCACAGAAAATAGTAATAATTACTATTATTAAAAAATTACTTTTTCTGCCGCACAGACGGAAAGCAGTAAGAACTAAACGATGCTGAGATAATCAATTTATTTTCTGGCATCCCTAATAAATTCATTAAAAAGAAAAGGAGATTTTAATTATGACAAAATGGGTATGTAGTGTATGTGGTTATGTTTATGAAGGTGAGAAAGCTCCGGAAGCCTGTCCTGTATGTAAGGCACCGGCTGATAAATTCGTAAAGCAGGATGGCGAAATGTCATGGGCTGCTGAACACGTTGTAGGTGTTGCTCAGGGATCCAGCGAAGACATCATGGCTGATTTAAGAGCAAACTTCCAGGGTGAATGCTCTGAAGTTGGTATGTATCTTGCAATGGCAAGAGTTGCTCACAGAGAAGGATATCCGGAAATCGGTTTATACTATGAAAAAGCAGCTTATGAAGAAGCAGAACATGCTGCTAAATTCGCTGAATTATTAGGTGAAGTTGTAACAGACAGCACAAAGAAAAACCTTCAGATGCGTGTAGAAGCCGAGAACGGTGCTACAGCTGGTAAAACAGACCTTGCTAAACGTGCAAAAGCTGCTAACCTTGACGCTATCCATGATACAGTTCATGAAATGGCAAGAGATGAAGCAAGACATGGAAAAGCATTCGCTGGTCTTCTTAAGAGATATTTCGGAGAATAATTCTATCGGAAAATCGCATAAAATAAACCTTTTAAAGGGAGAACCATTGAGGTTCTCCCTTTTTATCCGTTCGTATTTTCATCATTGGAAGCTTAACTGGATTTCGCCTGAAGTCTGGCAACCTGATCTGTCAGAGCATTCATCTTAACTTCATTAATCATAATCCTGTTCATCCAGGTAGCCGACACATCCATCTTATTGATAAGATTCAGATGATTCTCTGCAAGGATAGAAATATTCCTATCCGTTATGTTCTCCAAATGCAGTTTGATATCTGCAAAGTTATTTCTGGTCTCTTCTTCAAAACGCTTCTGACTTTCTTCCATTCGGTTCATCTGGCTTTCGAATTTATCCATTCGACTTTCGAATTTATCCATTCGCGTCCCAAATCCTCTGACCTCTGTCAAAACAGCTTCCAGTATTTGTCTGTCTGTCACCACTTTCACCTCCTCTGTAGCCCGTATCGTTCTTTTGTATGTGATTGATTATATCACATACATAAAAATATGTCTATAAAAATCTATAAACATTAGAGTGTATTTGGAAAATGCGTTACTGTTCACTCCGTTCACAGTAACACGCTTCGCGATGCACAGAATTTATGCTGATCGCATAAATTCGCGCGGTATGTCTCGGGTTTTCTGTGATCTTTGCTCACAAAAAACACCTCGCGGGATATTACCAGTGAACAGTAACGAAAATGCTCCCCACAAGATGTGGTATGCTCCCCGTCAAGAGGACAATAAAAAATAATAAATTTTTGTATCGT
>NZ_JAJDMJ010000215.1:0-230 GCF_020593585.1 Blautia sp. DFI.6.71 | reverse complement strand
TACCCGAAGCGCCAAAAATATCAGAAATAAAGGATGATAGACGGAAGCCGGAACTTTGTAAAAATTTCTCAATCCTGTTCTTCTGTGATGTAATATCGCGGATGACACTCTTACAGTAACGATTTAGATCGCGGAATTCCCGAATCCTTTTTTCGGGAATAAAACTTCCGTTCAGAAGTCCGGCGCGAAGCAAGGTGGAAATCCATTCGGAATCCCGCATATCGGTCTTT
>NZ_JAJDMJ010000214.1:0-230 GCF_020593585.1 Blautia sp. DFI.6.71 | reverse complement strand
TACCCGAAGCGCCAAAAATATCAGAAATAAAGGATGATAGACGGAAGCCGGAACTCTGTAAAAATTTCTCAATCCTGTTCTTCTGTGACGTAATATCGCGGATGACACTCTTACGGTAACGATTTAGATCGCGGAATTCCCGAATTTTTTTTTCGGGAATAAAACTTCCGTTCAAAAGTCCGGCGCGAAGCAAGGTGGAAATCCATTCGGAATCCCGCATATCGGTCTTT
>NZ_JAJDMJ010000213.1:0-232 GCF_020593585.1 Blautia sp. DFI.6.71 | reverse complement strand
TTTTCACAGTCGAACAGCAGGCTGGCAAAATATTTTCCGGACGGTTCCCTGCTCATAGTCACTGATTTCAGCTTCCATCCCTCCGGTATTATACGGTGGAGCTTTATTTTTACTGGCTGCATCTTTGGCAGTTTCAGGAACCCGTCCTGCAGACAGATATTCCCATTTACCATATTTGTTGTATAGGATTTCCGCGAATGTTTTTTTGATTTATAATGCGGAAATCCCACTC
>NZ_JAJDMJ010000212.1:0-237 GCF_020593585.1 Blautia sp. DFI.6.71 | reverse complement strand
ACCACCATCTCTCTTCTCTTTCAGCCACCAGTCACAGCCAACAGCCAGCAGCCCCAAACAATTCTCTTCGGCGACATTTGCAGGGCCTTTAGAAAATCTTAGCCCGGGAAGATCAGCGTTATTCGCAGATCACTCACTGTCTGAGCCGCTTCGCGGCGAGTTTGAGTTATCTGCGAATGCTTTTAGCTGATCTTCCCGGGCTTAGTTTTTCTTAAGACCCGAAACCGAGCCGAAGAG
>NZ_JAJDMJ010000211.1:0-237 GCF_020593585.1 Blautia sp. DFI.6.71 | reverse complement strand
ATGAAAGATATTTTGCCATACAGTCAAACTGCTTATCAATCAGCTCATACTGGATACTGTCTACGGGAGAACCACCTACAACAATCGTGCCCACTTTTTTATTTTTTAACTGCAATCCACGGCAGTAGCACTTATCAATGACTAATTTCAATTGTGCTGACATTCCCCACCAATAAACTGGCGTAGCAAAAAGAATCATATCTGCGGCAGCAATTTTATCAATGGTAGAATTTGTAT
>NZ_JAJDMJ010000210.1:0-239 GCF_020593585.1 Blautia sp. DFI.6.71 | reverse complement strand
TCCAGACGCTTTAGGCGTCAGACTGAATATCGGCGGATACGCCTGTAACTTAGGTCTGCACAGTTATGTGCTTTTTCCATGCCGGATACGGCAGGTTCCCACATTACAGGTAATCCGCTGTATATCTGCCTGTGTTTATGCTACTTTTAAGATCTCCATTTGCAGATGAAGTTCTCTTAAGTCAGCATAAACACATGAGGTTCTACGCTTTACAGGAGGGACTTTTGCCTCCAGTAAAG
>NZ_JAJDMJ010000209.1:0-240 GCF_020593585.1 Blautia sp. DFI.6.71 | reverse complement strand
ATACCCCCATATAGGACTTTTATATTTCATTGTCCTATATGAGGGTAGCATATCACGCTACTGAGGGCTTCATTCTTTTTGTCTACATGGACTTGCTATTTCTTTTCGCCTACTGGCATTATAGCATATGCAGATCAGGAAATCAATATGCAAGTGATTCTGAAACATTCTGAAACAAATAAAAAGTTACTGTTCACACACCACTGTCCCGCGAGGTGTTTTGGCATGAATATGCCAAAA
>NZ_JAJDMJ010000208.1:0-243 GCF_020593585.1 Blautia sp. DFI.6.71 | reverse complement strand
TCTCGGAAACTGCAATTTCCTGAATCATTGGATGCAGAGAAATAGTATGCCGGAGACTTGACTGTACAAAACCTGTCTCGATCAGATCATTCACGTCATTTAAAGTAGGCAGCTCCAGCCATTTGGAAAATATACGGGCAGAAATACCAGATGAAGGCATAAAACACATATTGCACATAATATCCTGCTGTTTCCGTGATAAGGAGTATAACGAAAACAGGGTATGGATATGGTTGTAATAGG